>DATIFD010000088.1:0-12933 GCA_035455385.1 Burkholderiaceae bacterium | reverse complement strand
GAGCAGGCCGAGCATGGGGTCGGCCGACGCCGGCGGCAGCGCCGCCTCGACGTCGAGGATCCACACGCCCAGCACCGCGAGCAACAGCACGCCGATCTCGAGCAGGGTGTCGTAGGCGCGGTAGTTGAGCAGTGTCGCGGTCACCGGATTGCTGACCCCGCTGCGGCCGAGTTGCTCCAGGGCCGCGCCCGTTAACCCGGACCAGGACGCGGGCAGGGCCAGCACCGATGCCACCAGCAATGCCGCCAGGCCCAGCGAGACCAGCGCGATGCCGGCACGTGCCGGTGTGAGACCCAGCGGTCGCGCTTCGTCGGCCGCGCCGTCGCGGCCCAGGCGCGCCAGCGTGTCCAGCAGCAGCGCGCCGGCCAGCCCCGCGCCGATGGCTGCTTCGGCGAGTGCGACATCAGGGGCTCCGAGCCGCACCCAGGCGAGCGCCGCCAGCAGCCCGAACACGATGAACTGCACGACCGCCTTGAACAGGTCGGCGCTCGCGAGCGCGCGCCAGCCCAGCCAGATCAGCAGGACCACGAGCACGAAGTCGAGCGCGTGCAATTCACCGGCCACGGTGCATCCCCAAGTGTGGGTTGTTCGGATCGGCCGCCGACGTCCTGTCGCCGTTCGCGTGGGTTGCCGAGTGCGCCACCAGGTAGCAGGCGACCGAGCTGGCGAACAGCAGGAGCAGCCACACCAGCAGCAGCCTCACCACCTGGAACGCATCGTCGGCCTGCAGCGTCAGCCCTAGCGCGACCAGGCCGAGACCGAGGTTGTCGGCCTTGGTGAGTGCGTGCAGGCGTGACAGCAGGTCGGGCAGGCGCAGCACACCAATGCTGCCGGCGAGGAAGAACAGCATGCCCGCAACGATGAACGCCAGCGAGAGCACGCCGCGGACATCGACCCCGGTCACGGCCCGTCCCCCGCGGTGCCATCCGGTCCCCGGTCGGGCGGCTGCACGCCGATGCGGCGCACGAACACCGCGCCCGCGACGCTGGCCAACAGCGCGAGCACCAGCGCCACGTCGAGCAGCGCCGGCGCGTCCGCCGCCCGGGCGAGCAGCAGCAGCACGGCCACTGCGCCGGTGCCCAGCAGCTGTGCCGCGAGCATGCGGTCGCCGTTGGACGGGCCGCGCTCCACGCGCACCAGGCCCAATGCAATCGTCGCCAGCACCCCGGCGGCGGCCATCCACAATGCGACAGTCATCCACTCAGGCATCGGTAGCCTCCGGCGCCGGCAGGTCCAGCCCGAACAGGCCGGCCACTCGCTGCTCGAGCGCAGTAAGCTCGTCGGACACTGGTGCGTCGATGTCGAGTGCATGGATCAGCAACTCGTGCTCACGCGTGGCCGCCACGAGAGTCCCGGGCAGCAGGCTGACAGACAATGCGAAGAGCCCACGGGCCGGACCCTCGGCAGGCAAGCGCCAGCGATAGCGGATGAGGCCGGGCGCGACGCGCAGCCGCCGGGCGCTGACCCGGCCTGCGACGTCGACGCCCCCGCGCACCGACTCGCGCACGAAATGGGTGACGAAGCGCAGCGCCCCGGCCGGATCGAGCCGCCAAATCGTGGTCGGGCGCCCGACACGGCGCGCCAGCACCAGTGCGGCGGCGATCGCCGGCACGCCGACGATCCACGACGACACGACGCCGCCGGTCAGCATGAACCAGAGCGGCACCAGCAGCGCACCCAGCGCGAACGAGCGCCATGCGGGTGCCGCGCGTGGCTCCGTCGTCTTAGGCTCGGTCACGGCCGTGCACCTGCTTTGCGCGCTCGCCATTCCCGCCCTGCGAAGACTGCAAGCGTGAGCGACACGAGCGGCAACACGACAAAGATCATCGCGGCGCCGAACGTGTCGAGCGCATCGTGCTGCCGAGCGGCCAGGATGAGGTACATCGTGTACGCGGCGTAGAGCGCGACGAAGAGCGCGCCTTCCCAGCGCGCAATGAGGTGCCCGGTGAAGAAGACCGGCAGGCACGCCACCGCGACCGCCATCATCACCGGGATGTCGAAAGCCACCATCGCGGGCGCCACCGTGAGCCCCTGCGGCGCGGCCACGGCCGAGATGCCGAGTACGCCGAGGATGTTGAAGATGTTGCTGCCCACGACATTGCCCACGGCGATGTCGCGCTGGCCGCGCATCGCCGCGAGGATCGAGGTCGCCACCTCCGGCAGCGAGGTCCCGGCGGCGAGGATGGTGAGCCCGATCACGAGCTCGCTCACGCCGAGCACTTTGGCGATCGCCACGGCTGCCTCCACGAGCCAGTTGGCGCCGAGCACGAGCAAGCCCAGGCCGCCGACGACGAGCAGCACCTGCATCGCCAAGTGTCGGTCCCAGCCGGCGTCGTCGCCGCCCGCTTCGACGGCGCCGGCTTGCGTCTTCAGTTCGCGGCGCGACTGCACGGTCACGAGCACCGTGTAGCCGAGGAGAAGCGCGACGAGCAGCATGCCGTCCAACCGGCTGACGCGAGCATCCATGCACAGGAGCAGAAGGAGCAGTGACACCCCGATCATGACCGGCACCTCTTGGCGCACGAGCTGCCGAGCCACGACCAGCCTCGAGATGAGCGCCGAAGCCCCGAGGATAAAGAGCACGTTGAAGATGTTGCTGCCCACGACGTTGCCGACGGCCAGGTCGTTGCGGCCCGAGACGGCGGCCTGGACACTGACGGCCAGCTCGGGCGAGCTCGTGCCGAAGGCGACGACCGTCAAGCCCACCACCAGAGGCGAGATGCCCGCCGACAGCGCGAGCTTGGATGCGCCGCGCACCAGGAACTCCGCGCCGAGGACGAGCAGCGTCAGGCCGGCGATGAAGAGCAGTGCGGTGGTCATGATGTTCGTGTGCCCAGGCAAGCGGGCCTGCGCTCTCCCAGGGTGACAAGCCGCTTCTCCAAGCCGACCACCGGAAGGATGATCGTGCCGGCGAGGACCGAGAGCGCGAGGTCGCGCGCCGAAAGCGCCGCCGTCCCGAACAGGGCCTGCATGGACGGTGTGTAGATGAACGCGAGCTGCAGCGCGATGATCGCGGCGATGCCGACGAACACCGCGGGATTGCTGAACACCCCGATCCGGAGGATCGAACCGCGCAGGCTGCGGCAGGTCAGCATGTAGAAGATCTGGAACATGACCACCGTGGTGACCGCCATCGTCTGCGCCTTGGCCAGCGCCGCCTCGTCTGCGGAAGCCAGGTCGTACTCGTAGAGGAAGAGGCCGATCGCTCCCGCGGTCATCAGCGCGGCGGCAACGAAGGTTCGCGTCACCACGAAGGCGCCGAAAAGCGGCGCGTCGGGACGCCGCGGCGGTCGCGACATCACGTTCGGCTCCTTGGCTTCTAAGGCCAGCGGAAGCGCGAGCGCGACGCTCGCCACGACGTTGATCCACAAGAGCTGGGTGGGGGCCATCGGCAACAGCAGTTCGCGCGACGCGGCGTCGAACGGGAAGAGCGCGACGGCGCAGACGAGGATCATCGCGAGCCCGAGGTTGGTGGGCAGCACGAAGGCGAGCGACTTGACCAGGTTGTCGTACACGCGGCGGCCTTCCTCGACCGCAGCAGCGATGGAGGCGAAGTTGTCGTCGGTGAGCACCACCGCCGCCGACTCCTTCGAAACGCTGGTGCCGGTGATCCCCATCGCCACGCCGATGTTCGCCTGCTTGAGCGCCGGCGCGTCGTTCACGCCGTCGCCGGTCATGGCGACGACTTCGCCGTTGGCCTGGAGCGCGCGGACGAGCTTGAGCTTGTGCTCGGGCGCCACGCGGGCGAAGACGTTCGTCGTTTTCACCGCCTCGCGCAGCGCGAGGTCGTCCATGCGCGCGAGGTCGGCACCGGTGAGTGGGCTGCTCGATGCGTCCGCGATGGCGATCTGGCGCCCGATCGCCAGGGCGGTGAGCTTGTGGTCGCCGGTGATCATCTTCACGTCGATCCCTGCGAGATGGCACAGCCGTATCGCTTCGACCGCCTCGGTGCGCGGCGGGTCGATCATTCCCTGGAGACCGAGCAGAACGCATCCGCCGGCGACGTCCTGCGGCTCGAGCCTCGCGCTCCCCGGCGCCGGACGGGTGGCGAACGCCAGCACCCGCATGCCCTGCGCGGCCATGTGCTCGACCTCGGCCATGACCTGCCGGGCGTCGACGCCGACGCAGCGCGCAAGCACGACCTCGGGCGCGCCCTTCACGTGGATCGTCGGGGCATGACTGGTGGCATTGAGCGTCGCCATGTACTGGTGCTCCGACTCGAACGGGATCGCGTCGAGCCGCTGGCTGCTGCGGCGCTCCGCTTCGACATCCAGACCGAGCTTCTCGCCCGCGACCACCAGCGCAGCCTCCGTCGGGTCGCCGGTGACCGACCAGCGCTCTTCGCGCCGCTGCGTCGTCGCGTCGCTGCAGAGTGCGCCGCAGCGCAGGAGGGCGATGACGTCGCCCGGTGGGCGCGCGCACACCTCTTCGCCCTTCAGGAGCTGGCCTTTCGGCTCGTAGCCGGCGCCGGTCACGGCGTACCGGCCACCTCCGGGCGTCCAGAGACCGGTGACGGTCATCTCGTTGCGCGTGAGCGTACCGGTCTTGTCGGAGCAGATCACCGTGGTCGAGCCAAGCGTCTCCACCGCCGGCAGCTTGCGGATCACGGCGCGGCGGCGGACCATCCGCTGCACGCCGATGGCCAGAGCGATGGTGACGATGGCGGGCAGGCCTTCAGGAATCGCGCCGACGGCGAGCGCGATGGCGAAGATCAGCGTTTCGCGGAAGCTCGGCCAGAGCCCCTGTCCGGTGGCCCACTCGGTGCGCACGGTGCCCGCGGCGAGGACGGCGACGCTCACGAGCAAGATCGCCACGGTCAAGTACTTGCCGACCTTGGCGAGCGCTGCAGTGAGCGGCGTGCGCAGGTCGGTCGTCTCCTTGAGCATGGCGGAGATCTTGCCGAGCTCGGTCACGGCGCCGGTACGCACCACCACGGCCGTGCCGGTGCCGTAGGTGACGAGCGTGCCGGCGAAAGCCATGTTCGTGCGGTCGCCGACGAGCGCGGCCGCATCGATCGCCTCGGTCTGCTTCTCGGCCGGAACCGACTCGCCGGTCAGCGCGGCCTCCTCGACCCGCAGCGAGCGTGCGTCGAGCAGGCGCATGTCCGCCGGGACCTTGTCTCCGGAAGCGAGCATGACCACGTCGCCAGGGACGAGCTGTGAGGCGGGCAGCGTGGTCTTGCGACCGTCGCGCATCATCGCGACCTGCTCCGGGACCATGCTGGAGAGCGCTTCGATCGCCTTGCCCGCCTTGAACTCCTGCACGAATCCGATCAGCGTGTTGATCGCCACGGTGGCGAGGATCACCACGCCGTTCTTCAGCCCTTCGCCGTGCCAGTCGGCGAGGATCGCGACACCACCGGCCCCGACCAGGACCCAGATGAGGGGGTTGTTGATCTGTCGCCCCAGAAGCTCGAGCGGCGTGTCGCGCTTGGCGCGCGGCAGCACGTTCGCGCCGTAGCGCTCGAGACGGGACGCTGCCTCCGCGGTGGGGAGCCCTTCGCTGCCCGAGTCGAGGGCGTCGAGCGTTTCGTCGGCCGAGCGCGCGTGGAACGGTTCAGCAGGTTGCGGCAGTGGTGGCTGCACGATCCGGTTCGGCGGCATCTTCATGCTTCCTTCGCTGCTTGGAAACTCTGTGCGATCCGAACCGTCCTCGGCCCGGCCGCGTTGGGGGTCAGCAAAGGGGAAAGGGGCAACGGGGTCGGGAATCGGAGAGCTTGATCCCCTGCCGGTCGGGCATGCCGGGCTGGACGGCAGCGCAACTCGCGTCTCATGAAGCTTCCCCCTTGATGTTGCGGATCGAAGACCAGCGCGCCGCACGCCGGTGGGCAGCGAAGCGCCAAAGCGCCTCCACCATCAGCCAGGCGGCGGCTGCCACGGCAAGCGCGAGGAGCGTCGCTCCGAGCAGAAGCGGCTTGCCGACCTCGGCAAGGCCTTCCGCGGGTAGCGCAAGCGGCAGGCCGAGAAGCGCCGCGCCGGTTGCGTAGGCGGCCGCGTACAGCGGCGCGATGGTGAGCGGATTGGAGACGAACGTCCCGAGCACAGCGGCCGGCAGGTTCGCGCGAACGATGATGGCCATTGCCGCCGCCGGCAGCGCCTGGCCCAGCGGCAGCATGATGCCGAAGAAGGCGCCGATCGCGAGGCCCACCGCCACGCGACGCCGCTCGAAACGCCAGAGCTCGCGGCGAGCAGCGAAGGGCCCTATCCAGCCGAGGCCACGCAGGGTCGCAAGCCGCTGAGGACTCGAAAGCAGGGCCCGCAGCCAGCGCATCATCTTGCCTCCTGCCGCACCGCGCTCATCGTCACCGCGACGCGGACGTTGAGCGTGGCGAACGTCGAAACCAGCATCACGAGCACGAAGAACGTCCAAAGGTTCGGATATGCCTTCGTCGATGCTCAGCTTGCCAGCACGATTGCGACGGTGCGTTGCGTCAGATCATTCACGCGCGTGGGCTTCCCCCATCTGTGCGGCCACAGTAGACCGGAGCAGTCAATGAATTCGCGCGCATTTCGATAACTCCCCTTGTGGACAAAAATCAGCAGCGCTGGCTGCGTCCTTGCCGCAGTTGGTCGCACGGCACGCTTGACCTGCGATGCAAGTAGCACCCCGCCGCCGCGAACCGATTCAGGAACACACGCCTCGACCTACGTCTCGTGCTTGATGATGGTGACCGGCACCGCGGCTCGCTGTATCACCCCCTGTGACACCGACCCCAGCAACACTCCGCGCAGTGCGCCCATCCCGCGGGCCCCCATGAGAATGGCGGTGCACCCGTGGCGCTGTGCCATCTCGACCAGCGCAACCCGGCCCGAGCGTGCTGCGACCCTTGCCGCGCTGCCGCTAGGGCGGACGGCGAACCGTCGATGGCGATCAGGATCTTCACGGTATCTGCTCCGGGACTGACCAGAACGAGGCCGGCATCATGGGGTGACCGCGACCTTGAGCACGCCGTCGCGCTGGTGGCCGAACAGGTCGTAGGCCTTCTCGATGTCGTCCAGCTTGAAGCGGTGCGTCACCATCGGCCCCAGGTCGAGACGTCCGGCCTGGATCACCGCCATCAGCCGGCGCATCCGCTCCTTGCCGCCCGGACACAGCGTGGTGACGATCTTGTGGTCGCCCAGCCCGGCGGCAAACGCGCCGAGCGGGATCTTCAGGTCGCCGGAATACACGCCGAGGCTGGACAGCGTGCCACCCGGACGCAGCACGCGCAGGCACGCCTCGAAGGTGCCCTGGATGCCCAGTGCCTCGATCGCGACGTCGACGCCGCGGCCGCCAGTCAGTTGCAGGATCGCCTGAACCGGATCCTCGCGGCTTGAGTCGATCACGATGTCGGCGCCCATGCGACGCGCGATCCCCAGTCGGCCGGCGATACGGTCGACGCCGATCACGGTGGTCGCACCGCTGAGCTTCGCGCCAGCCGTCGCGCACAGGCCGATGGGCCCCTGCGCGAAGACGGCCACCGTGTCGCCGATTCGGATGCCGCCGCTCTCGGCGCCGCCAAAGCCGGTGGACATGATGTCCGGGCACATCAGAACCTGCTCGTCGCTCAGTTCATCGGGTACCACGGCCAGATTGGTCATCGCGTCGGGCACCAGGACGAACTCGGCTTGGCAACCGTCGATGGTGTTGCCGAAACGCCAACCGCCCAGCGGCTTCCAGCCGTGCGCAGTTCCTGCGCCGTCCTGCGCCCCGTAGCCGCACTGACATGCGTTGCTCCAGCCACTGGGCGTGATCGCGCCGGCGATCACGCGCTGGCCTTCTTGGTAGCCGCGCACCGCCGAACCGAGCTTCTCGATCACGCCCACCGGCTCGTGGCCGACCGTCAGACCTCTGGCCACGGGGTACTCGCCCTTCAGGATGTGCACGTCGGTACCGCAGATGGTCGTCGTGGTCACGCGTACGAGTGCATCCAGCGGGCCCACGTCGGGGATCGGCTTCTAGTCGAGCACGATGCGACCGGGTTCGACGAACACAGCTGCCTTCATCTTGGTCATGACAATCTCCTGTCTTCGCTACGGAGGGCCAATTCTTCTCCTGGCGGAACCTCGTGATCGGCACTTGACGGTCCGCAACGCGCCCCGTGCGACTCGTCCCTCTATCGCGTACACGCTCATTTCGACTACGGCCGACCCACTTCTTCCGCACCAGTAGCAGCGCGGTCCGGCACTGTGCTGCCCAGGCGTCGCAGGACAATGCGCACACGTCGCTCGGCCAGGTCGTGCAGGTCAGTGGCTTGTGGGTGGCGGGACTTGAACAGTACTTGCATCACGCATCTCCAGCGGTCGATGACAAGCGCAATATGGGGCCAGTGATTGGCCTTGAAAAAGCAGCTTTTGGAGAACACCAACTTCGGTAAAACCTGAGTGCAGGGTCGGCCTTCGTCGCGAACTCCGGCGTATTAGCCCGGAAGCCACGGCCAAGTTGTCGCGTTTCTGCTCGTCGCCGACGGCCCACGTGTCTTAAGGCCTCCAATGCCGGCGTCCCCCGATCACATAGATGTTGATGATTGAGTGGGAGTGCCGGTCGCCCGGCTGCACGAAGCCGCAGTGATCCGCTCCGGCAGGCGCAACGTACAAGCGCGCATGGTCTCCCCTTGCCCTGCCATGAACGCCCGGTGCATCGGACGCCCAGCGGCGCCGCGCGTCGCCGCCGCTCTGGCCCTCGCGCTCGCCGCTGCGTCCGCGGCAGCGATGCCGCCGGCGGAATGGAACTTCACGGTACGCCTCGACGGCAAGCCGATCGGCACGCACCGCTTCGTCCTCGCGCCTGAAGGCGACGGGCGCCTCGCGCTGAGCAGCGAGGCGCAGTACGACGTCACGCTGCTCGGCATCCCGCTGTACCGGTACCGGCACCGCGCGAGTGAGCGCTGGGCCGGCGGCTGTCTGGCGTCGATCGACGCGCGCACCGACGACAACGGCAGGCGCACCGAGGTGCGCGGCCAAGCGCAGGGCGGGCGCTTCGACCTGCAGGTGCGCGATGAGGGCCGCCCCGTGCCGGCACCGGCCGTGCCGACGGGCTGCCTGATGAGCTTCGCCTACTGGAACCCGGCGCTGGCCGAGCAGAAGCATCTGCTCGACCCAGGCCATGGCCGCATCGAACCGGTGGCGATCGCCGCGCCCGCGGCCGTGCCCACCGACCTGCAGGCGCAGGCGCAACCGGTGCGCGGCCTGCGCATCGGCGGGCTCGCTCAGCCAATCGACGTCTGGTACCTCGGTGAGCGCTGGGTCGGCCTGGACACGGTTGTCGGCGAGGGCCGGCGCCTGAGCTATCGCTTACGCTGAGCAGGAGCTTCGATGTCCTCGACCCCGCCTCCGTCGACCATCCGGCTCTCGACCGGCCCTCTCGCCGTCTCCTGTGTCGCGACCGCGGCCACCTTCCTGCTGCTGGACGCGGCCTGGCTGACCACGATGGCCTCGCGCCTGTACCGCCCGGCCATCGGCCACGTCATGCGCCCGGACTTCGATGTGCTCGCCGCGGCGGCGTTCTACGCAATCTACCTCGCCGGGGTCGTGTTCTTCGCCGTGCGGCCGGCCGCCGATGCACGCTGCGCGCTGGCGCGCGGCGCGTTCTTCGGGCTGGTCTGCTACGCGACCTACGACCTGACGAACCAGGCCACCGTGGTCGGCTGGCCCTGGCACGTGACGTTCATCGACCTGTGCTGGGGCGCCTTCGTCACCGCTACCAGCGCGTGGGCCGGCCATCTCGCCGGCCGGGCCTGGCGGCGCTGAAGCGGCCGCTACATCCCGATCCAGCCGCCGATCAGCGATGCGATGCGGCCGTCGAAGCGCATGCGCGCGCCGACGTAGGCCAGGCACACGCACGTCGCGCCCGGCTGCACCACCGGCTGGTGGTGCACCGTCTCGTCGGCGGCGTCGAAGTCACCCGGCCCGAACAGCGCACGCCCGTCGTCGAAAGTCCCGCACAGCACCTGCGTCAGCTCGATGCCGCCGTGCGTGTGGCGCGGCAGGCTGCGGCCTTCGCCGATGCGCAGCAGGTACAGCGATGCGGCAGGGTCGTGCGGCGCAACGATGCGCGCATAGCGCATGCCCGGCCCCATCCAGCGCCAGGCGCCCGCGCGGCAGCCGCGCAGGCTCGCCGGCCACGCCAGGCCGTCCGGCAGCGCCGGGTGGGGAGCTGGCACGGCCGCGGCGGCTACCGGCGCGGGAGCGGGGCGGTCGATGCGTTGCAGCGTGCGCTCCCAGGCACCCGCCTCGAGCGCGGCCGGCTCCGCCTGCTCGAGCAGCGCGCCGCCAAGCGCCTGCAGCGTGTGCAGCCGCGCGCGGCAGTCGGTGCAGCCTTCCAGATGCGTACTCAACACGAGGGCCTGGCCGGCGCTCAGGCGGCCTGCGGCCAGCGGCAGCAGGAGTTCGTCGCCGGGGTGATGCTGGATCATGCTTGGGTCCGTTCAAGGATGCGCCGCAGCTGCGTCACCGCCAGCCGGATGCGCGACTTGACGGTGCCGAGCGGGATGCCCAGGTCCTGCGCGATGCGGGCGTGCGGGTGCTCGTCGAAGAAGGACAGCCGCAGCACCCGCGCCTGTTCGGGCGGCAGCGCGGCCAGGGCCTGCTGCACGCCGCGTTCGCGCTGGGCGGCCAGCAGCAGTTCGTCGGGCGTCAGGTGCGCGTCGGCCGGCTGCTGCTCCGGGTCCCAGTCGTCGGGAACATCGGCCGTGCCGGTGTTGCGGCGATGGTGGTCGATGCGCAGGTTGCGCGCGATGGTGTAGAGCCAGGTCGACAGCTGCGCCCGCGCCGGGTCAAAGCTCGCCGCGCGCCGCCAGAGCACGACCATCGTCTCCTGGGTCAGTTCCTCGGCCAGCGCCTCGTCGGCTCCGCCGCGCACCAGGAAACCCTTGATGCGCGGCGCGAAGTGGCGGAACAGCGCGGCAAAGGCCGGCCGGTCCGCGGCTTCGGCCACGGCGCGCATCCAGGCTTTGATCTCGTCGTCGGTGGGCATGCGGCGGTCGGCGGCGGAGGAGACCGCCGCCACATGGCCGAAGATTAATGGCACCGGCCGATCGGCCGGCGGTGTCGACGCAGGCCGCACCTGTCCCATGGAGCGGTTCTACGGGGAAGGGGCGGCTTTGGATCACCCGCCAACCGCACAGCCCGGTGATCCACGGGCGGTGCGGCAGCGTACAAGCCCGCACACCCGATGCAATGGGCCATGGCCCGCCCTGGAGGAGTCGCGCGATGGCCCTGTCGAACCTGGCCCTGGAATTCACCGAACGCGGCATCGTGCCGGATCGGCTGGTGCGCGCCGGCATTCGCCGCTTGCTGCAGGCACGCCTCGACGAGATCGCCGCGCAGGACCCTGCTGCTGCGGCCGAGCAGGCCGAAGCCTTCGTCGCGGCGATGCACCGAGCACCGATCGCGCTTGTGCCTGAGAAGGCCAACGAGCAGCACTACGAGGTGCCGAGCGCCTTCTTCGGCCAGGTGCTCGGGCGCCGGCGCAAGTACAGCTCGGCCTGGTGGCCGCAGGGCGTGAGCGATCTCGACGCGGCCGAGGAGGCCGCGCTGGCCGCCACCGCCGAGCGCGCGCAGTTGCGCGACGGCCAGCGCATCCTCGAGCTCGGCTGCGGCTGGGGCTCGCTGACGCTGTGGATGGCCGAGCACCACCCGCGCTCGCATATCACCGCGGTGTCGAACTCGCACTCGCAGCGCGCATACATCGAGGCGCAGGCGCAGCGCCGCGGCCTGGGCAACGTACAGGTCGTTACCGCCGACGTCGCCGAGCTGCGACTCGACTGGCGCTTCGACCGCGTGGTCTCGGTGGAGATGTTCGAGCACCTGCGCAACTGGCCCGAGATGTTCCACCGCGTCGCCGGCTGGCTCGAGCCCGGCGGGCGCTTCTTCATGCACGTGTTCGTGCACCGCGGCACGCCCTACGCCTTCGAGGCGCGCGACGACAGCGACTGGATGGCGCGCCACTTCTTCTCCGGCGGCATGATGCCCAGCGACGACCTCGCGCTGCGCTTCCAGGACGACCTGGCGCTGCTGTCGCGCTGGCGCTGGGACGGCACGCACTATGCGCGCACGGCCGAGGCCTGGCTCGCGAACATGGACGCGCGGCGCGACGCGGTGTGGCCGATCCTCGCGCAGACCTACGGCGCCGAGCGTGCCGGCCTGTGGTGGATGCGCTGGCGGCTGTTCTTCATGTCCTGCGCCGAACTGTTCGGCCACGACCAGGGCCGCGAGTGGTGGGTCGCGCACTACCTGTTCGAGCCGCGGCGGTGAGGGCCGCTCGCGACGGCAGGGCCGAAGGCGGCGCCACGCGCGCGCTGCGGCTGGGCATCGGCTTCGTGCTGTTCCAGGGCGCGTGGTTCGCGTGCGTGCTCGGCGCGTCCAGTGGGCACGCTGGGCAGGTGGCCCTCGGTATCGCCGCGGTCGTGGCCGTGGTTGCCGTGCTGGTGGCGTGGAGTGACGATCGCCGCGCGGAACTGCGCTTGATCGCGCTTGCCCTGGCCGCCGGCGTGATCTGGGACAGCTTGCTCGCGCGCGCGGGCGTCGTGCAGTACGCGTCGCCCGGCCCGCTGCCAGGATGGGCGCCGGCCTGGATCCTGGCGCTGTGGGTGTTGTTCGCGCCGATGCTGCGCGAGCCGCTGCGCTGGCTGCATGGCCGGCCGGTGCTGGCGGCGCTGTTCGGTGGGGTCGGCGGTGCGCTGTCGTACGCCGCGGCCGAAAGGCTCGGCGCCTGCCGGTTTCCCGATCCGACGCTCGCGCTCGCGGTGCTCGGCGCCGGCTGGGCGCTGATCGTGCCGCTGCTGCTGGCCGCTGCGCAGTGGCTGGAGCGTGCCGCACCGTCGCAGGCCGCGGCGGCGTCTTCGCGCGAGGCGCGCGCATGACGCCCGACGCCTCCTGGCTGCATGCCGCCGCGCTCGGCCTCGGCGCGGGCGCGCTGTTGGCGCTTGCCGTCTGGGCCGCGAGCGTGCCCCGG
>DATIFD010000087.1:0-13412 GCA_035455385.1 Burkholderiaceae bacterium | reverse complement strand
AATATTGACATGTCCATAAAACACATGTCAACCGGAATGACCGCGATGGTTCGAAGCGCAAAGACCGCCGCCGCTGCGCGCCGCACCCCGCTGCAGCGCGGCGAGAGCGCCGGGCCGCCGCCACGGGCGGAGAAGCGCCCTGCACCAGTGGCCGGCACCGACGCCGAGGTCAACCGCTACATCGCCGCCTACATCATGGGCGTGGCCAACCGGCTGGCCAACGGCGCGTCGAACCACTACCGCAAACGCTTCAACATGGGCATGTCGGAGTGGCGCGCGATGATGGCCATCGGCACCAGCTCGCACCGCATCGTGCGCGAGGTGGCCGAGATGGCCGACCTCGACTACGCCGCCGCCAGCAAGAGCCTGAAGCTGCTGCAGGCGCGCGGCCTGGTCGACATCGAGCAGACCAACCGCCGCGGTCGCGCCGCGATCGCCAGCCTCACCGACGAAGGCCTGGCGGTGTATCGGCAGCTGCGCGAGTCGGCACAGCGGCGCCAGCGGCGCCTGCTGGCGACGTTCACGCCGACGGAAGTGCAGACGTTGTGGTCGCTGCTCAAGCGCATCGAAGCGCAGGTGCCGCACATGAACGCGGAGCCTTGAGGCTCGCCTCGCCTGCGGGTTCCTTTCATTGACATCTCATTTCCGGATATGTCAACATGAATTTAGGATCGGGCCTCGCCGTTGATGCCCGTCGCACGACCACGAGGAGACCGACCGTGTCGCACACTTCCCAGATTCGCGTCACACGCCGCACGGTGGTGGCCGCAGCAGCAGCCGCCATCGCGGCGCCGCGCGTGGTCATCGCGCAGGAGAAGGTGACGCTGCGCATGGCCAGCTTCATGCCGCCGGCCGGCTTTCTGAACACCGCCATCGTGATCCCTTTCCTCGACCGCGTGGTCGCCGATTCGAAGGGCACGCTGGAGTACAAGTTCTTTCCCGGCGGCACGCTGGGCCGCGCACCCACCGAGCAGTTGAAGCTGGTGCAGGACGGCGCCGCCGACATCGCGATCGTGATCCCGTCGTACACGCCGGGCGCCTTCGAGAGCTACGACGTCACGCAGTTGCCCGGCGTGGCGGCGACCACCAAGGCCGCGTCGGTCGGGGCCTGGCGCGCATTCGAAGCCGGCCTGCTGCCGGTGCCCGAGAAGGTGAAGGTGCTCGGGCTCGTGACCACCGCGTCGAACGTGCTGCACACCAAGAAGCCCACGCCGACCATCGCCGGGCTTGCCGGCCAGAAGATCCGCGCCGCAGGGGCGCTGCAGATGGGCGCGCTCGAGAAGCTCGGCGGCAGCGCGGTGGGCAACATCCGCGGGCCCGAGATCGCCGAGGCACTGTCGCGCAACCTGCTCGACGGCGTGCTGATGGACTGGATCGGCATCAAGGAATTCCGCGTCGACCGCACCACGCCCAACCACATCGACACCGACTTCGGTCGCCTGGCGACGATGCTGCCGATGAACGCGGCCAAGTTCGCCTCGCTGCCCGAGCCGGCGAAGGCTGCCTTTGCCAAGCACGGCGGCCTGTCGTATGCCGAGATCGGCGGCAAGGCCTTCGACGACGCGGTGGTGGAGTACCGCGCCAACTACCTGAAGGAAGGCGGCCACACGGCGGGCACGTTCCCGGCGGCGGACCAGGCGCGCATCAAGGCCGCGTTCGAGGCACTGGTCGCCGAATGGGTCAAGGCCGAGCCCGGACGCGACAAGATTCTCGAGGTCTTCCGCAAGGGCGCGGCCGAGGTGCGCTGACGCCAGGCCGCTCGCCGACGCCACGCGATGAGCGCTGCGCCCGCGACGGCGATTCCGGCGTGGCTGCGTCCCGGCGCGGCACTCGCGCTGGTGGCGCTCTTCATCCTGCTCGGCAACGTCGGGCTGATCTTCGTCGACGTGATCGCGCGCTGGCTGCTGCGCGCGCCGCAATCCTGGGTGTCGGACATCGGCCAGATCACCTACCCGGTGGCCATCGCGTGCTGCTTTCCGGCGGCGCTCGAATCGGGCCACATGATCGCAATCCGCTTCCTCGGCGAATGGCTGGGCCCGCGCCGCGCGCGCACGCTGGACCTGATCGGCCAGGTGGCCCTCGCGGCGCTGCTCGCAGTCTTCACGTTCAAGATGTTCCAGCGTGCCCAATCCGACTGGAGCGGGCACTTCACCACCGCCAACATCGCGCTGCGCGTGGCGCCCACCTGGTACGTGGTGGCAACGCTGCTGCTGCTGTCGTCGCTGGTGCAGGTGCGCATGGTCTGGCGCACCATCGCGTCGCCACCGCCGGGCGATCATGGCTGACCACCCGATTCTGCTGCTGCTGGCCGGCGTGGGCATCATGCTGACGCTGATCGCGGTGCACGTGCCGGTGGGTGTGGCCATGGCCGCTTCGGGGCTCGCGCTGTTCGCCACGCTCACCAGCATGCAGGCGGCGATCGCCACCGTGTCGGTGGAGATCGTCAGCGCGCTCAGCAGCGCCGACCTGGTGACGATTCCGCTCTTCCTGCTGATGGGCAGTCTGGCGGCGCGCGCCGGCATCTCGGGCGACATCTATCGCATCGCCAGCAGCTGGGTCGGCCACCGGCGCGGCGGCCTGGCGATGGCCACCATCGTCGGCTGCGCGGGCTTCGGCGCGCTGTGCGGTTCGTCGGTGGCCACCGCGGCCACGATGGGTCGCGTCGCACTGCCCGAGATGCTGAGGCGCGGCTATTCGCCGGGGTTGGCCACCGGCAGCATCGCCAGCGGCGGCACGCTGGGCATCCTGATCCCGCCGTCGATCGTGATGGTGATCTACGCCGTGCTGACCGAGCAGTTCGTGCTCGACCTGTTCATGGCCGGCATCCTGCCCGGGCTGGTGGCGACGGCGCTGTACTGCACGGCGGTGGTGGCGTTCACGCGCTTCCACCCGGAGGCCGGCCCCGCCTTCGAGCCCGAGAGCTGGAGCGAGCGCCTCCGCGCGCTGGCCGGCGGCTGGCGCGCCATCGTGGTGATCGTGCTGGTGGTGATCGGGCTCTACGCGGGCGTGTTCACGGTGGTCGAGGCCGCCTCGATGGGCGTGGGCCTGACGCTGATCTTCTGCCTTGCGCGGCTGCCGCGCCGCGACTGGCTGCGCGAGCTCTCCGCGGTGGCGGTTGAAACGGCACAGACGACCGGCATGATCTTCCTGATGGTGGTGGGCGCGGCGCTGTTCAGCTACTTCCTCACGATGACCGAGGCCCCCAAGGCGCTGGTGGAGCAGGTGCGCGCCGCCCACCTCGGCGCCTATACGGTGCTGGCGGTGGTGCTGCTGATGTACCTGTTTCTCGGCGCGGTGTTCGACACCATCGCGGCGATGATCCTGACCACGCCGTTCGTGTACCCGCTGGTCACCGGTTTCGGCTTCGACCCCATCTGGTGGGGCATCATGATGGTGATGATGATCGAGATCGGCATGATCACGCCGCCGATCGGCATGAACGTGTTCGTGATGGGCGGCGTGGCGCGCGACATCCCGCTGAAGACGATCTTTCGCGGCATCGTGCCGTTCCTGTACGCCGACTTCGTGCGCCTGGCGCTGCTGATTCTCTTCCCCGGCATTGCGCTGTTCCTGCTCAAGAAGTGAAGCAGCGCCGATCGTGAAAGCGCAGACCCTGTTCGACGTGCGCGGCCTCGCGGTGCTGGTCACCGGTGCGGCCAGCGGCATCGGCTACGGCTATGCCGAGGTGATGGCGGCCAACGGCGCGCACGTGACGCTGGCCGACTCGAACCCCGACGCGCTGCAGGCCGCGCTGACGCGACTGCGCGAAAGCGGCGGCCATGTGGCCGCCGCGGTGGCCGACGTGACGCAGCCGGCCACGCTGCACGCCGCGGTGCACGCGGTGCTCGAGCGTGAGCAGCGGATCGACGTGTTGTTCGCCAATGCCGGCATCAGCGCCGGCCCGGGGTTCCTGAAGGGCGATGGCACGCGCAACGAAGCCGCCGCGATCGAGAATCTGTCGCTCGACGTGTTCGACCGCGCCATTGCCGTCAACCTGCGCGGTGCGCTGGCCACCATCCAGGCCGTGGTGCCGGCGATGAAGCGCCAGCGCAGCGGGCGCATCGTGGTCACCACCACGGTGTCGCTGCTGCGCACCGAGACGCTGGTGAGCACGTTGTACGTGGCCTCGAAGGCCGCGCTCGGTCAGCTGGTACGGCAGGCCGCGCTGGAGCTGGCCCAGTACGGCATCCTGGTCAATGGCATCGCGCCGGGGCCCACCATCACGCAGATCGGCGGCGGCCGTCTGCAGGATGCCGCGGCACGCGCGCCGTTCGAACGCGCCATTCCCATGCATCGTCTGGCCACGCCTGCCGACCTGCACGGCGCCGCGCTGTTTCTGGCGTCGCCGGCATCGGCGTACATCACGGGCACCCAGATCGTGGTGGACGGCGGCGGCTGTCTCGGCACGGCCGATTGACGTTTCGCCGGGCGGGCGGTCGCGAAGAGCGCGCCCGCGACGACCAGCAGCCGCGCGATCGAGAGGTTCATGGGGCGAACGGTCGGCGCGCGGCCCGCAGCGTGGACGGGGTATCGGCGGCGCTTACCGTTGATTACGGCGGGCTTCGTCCATGCCGCAAGATGCGGCTCGCGTGACCGACTATTTCCGCAAGCTGTTCGGCCGTGAGACCGCCGGCCCGCAGCGTGCGCTGCTGGCACTGCGCGGCTTCTGCGTGGTGCTGCTCGCTGCGGCGCTGCTGCTGGTGGCGTATGCGCTGCTGCTGATTCCCTTCACGCCCGGCGTCGACAACGTGCTGAAGGCGCGCAACGAACGGCCGAGCGTGCTGCTGGCCGCCGACGGTTCGGTGCTCGCCACCTTTCGTCGGACCAACCGCGAATGGATCCCGCTGGATCGCATACCGGCGCACGTGGTCGATGCGTTGATCGCGACCGAGGATCGCCGATTCTGGCAACACCCCGGCGTCGACTGGCGGCGCAGCTTCGCCGCCGTGGTGCACACCGTCGGCGGCGAACGCCAGGGGGGATCGACGATCACCCAGCAACTGGCGCGCAACTTCTTCCCCGCCGAGATCGGGCGTGCCCCCACTGCGACGCGCAAGCTCAAGGAGATCATCACCGCGCTGAAGCTCGAACGCTCGTACTCGAAGAAGGAGATTCTCGAGACCTACCTCAACACCGTCTCGTTCCACTACAACGCCTTCGGCATCGAGATGGCGGCGCGCACCTACTTCGGCAAGCCGGCGATCGAACTCACCGTGGCCGAAGGTGCCACGCTGGTGGGCCTGCTCAAGGGAACGCGCGCCTACAACCCGGTCACGAGCCCCGAGCGCGCGCTCGAGCGCCGCAACCTCGTGCTGGCGCAAATGGTCAAGTACGGCAAGCTCGACCGGAGCGCCTACGACAAGGCGCGACGCCGGCCGTTGCGACTGGTGTTCAACCGTCAGGACATCGACAACGGGCCCGCGCCCCACTTCGCCGATGCCGTGCGGCGCTGGCTGTTGGGATGGAGCGAGTTGCTCGGCTACGACCTCTATGCCGATGGCCTGGTGGTGCAGTCCACGCTCGATGTCGGGTTGCAGCGCCTGGCCAACCAGGCCGTCGCTCGCCAGCTCGACGCGCTGCAGGCAGTCGCGGACGTCGAATGGGGACGCGCCAGCGACAAGCTGTTGTCGACACGAGCGGATGCCTATCTGCAGGCGAGGCGCAATGTCACGCCGTTCGCGCACTTCTGGACGTCGCGACCCGATCTCGTGGAGGCCTTCGTCCGCGAGTCGCCCGAGTACGCGAATCTGCTCGACGCGGGCCAGTCGAAGGCCGACGCGATGGCGCGCCTGCGCGCCGATGCCGCGTTCATGGAGGCCCTGCGCGCACGCAAGACCCGGCTGGAAGCAGGCTTCGTCGCCATCGACCCGGCCAGCGGACACGTGCTCGCGTGGGTCGGCAGCCGCGACTTCGCCGCCGACAGCTTCGACCATGTCCAGCTCGCGCGTCGACAACCCGGGTCGACCTTCAAGCCCTTCGTGTACGGCGCCGCGCTCGAATCGGGCATGGATCCACAGCGCGAATTCCAGAGCCGGCGCGTCGCGATTCGCCTGCCCGACGGTGCGGTCTGGCGGCCGCGCGACATGGCTGCGAGCGCGGACGGCAAGGTGAGCCTCGAAGACGGTTTGGTCTATTCGCGCAACACCGTCACGGCACAGGTGATCGAGCAGGTCGGGCCGGACAAGGTGGTGGAGTTCGCGCGGCGGCTGGGCGTGCGCGAGAGCAAGCTCGAGGCCGTGCCGTCACTGGCGCTGGGCACGAGCCCGGTGACCCTGCTCGAGATGACCAGCGCCTACGCCACGCTGGCATCGCTCGGCGAGTACCGGGCGCCCGTGATGGTGACGCGCATCAGCGACGCGAGCGGCAAGCTGCTGGCGCAGATCGAGCCGCCGGCCGGACAGGCAGCCGCGCGCGTGCTGAAGGCCGAGGTTGCCGTGCAGCTGGTCGACATGCTGCGCGCGGCGGTCGACCGCGGCACCGGCCAGGGCATCCGCGACCTGCATGGCATCCGGGCCGACGTGGCCGGCAAGACCGGCACCACCCAGAACAACACCGACGGCTGGTTCATCCTGATGCACCCCAACCTCGTGGCCGGCGCATGGGTCGGGTTCAACGACCCTCGCGTCACGCTGCGCAGCGATCACTGGGGCCAGGGTGCGCACAATGCGCTGCACGTGGTCGGCGACTTCACGCGCCACGCCTTGAGCGACGGCGCGCTCGATGCGAGCGCCGAGTTTCCGTCGAGAGGCGGCGAGACTGTGCGGGCGCTCCTCAAGCGAGCCGGTGACACGCTGAGGAGTTGGTTGGGCCTCGGCGATCGCTGACGGCGCGCGAATCAGCGCCGGCTGCGCACCGGCGGCCCGGCCACGATGGTCACGTGCCGCCGCGCGCCGTTGATGCTGCGGACCAGCAAGCGCAGCTTCTCGCCCGGGGGCACCTGGACCATCGCCGCCACCTCGCGCGCATTGGCGCCGGCCAGCGACTTGCCCTGCGCCTGCAGGATCAGGTCGTCGACCTGCAGGCCGCCTCTCTCGGCGGGTGAGCCGGGTTCGATCTCCTGCACGCGCACCGACTTCAGGATCGGCGTGACGAAGTCGCCGTCGACCTCGACGTAGACGGTGAACCCCAGCCGCCCGCGCTCGGTGCCCACGGCCGGTTGCAGGGGCAGCGACAACAGTGCCGCGCACAGCACCGCCCAGGCCGCGCGCAGCAGCCGCTGGCGCCTGCCGATCTGCTTGCACTCAGTCATCGTGCAAGCTTACCCGCCCGGCGACGCGCCAGCCGACGACTCCTGCACGAGACATTGCACCGCGCGACGCGCCAGCGGCGCGGCGAGCAACACGATCGGGAACGCGAACAGCCACGCGGTGAGCCATGCACCGAACCACAGCGCAATGAAGCCGGGCCCCAGCCCCACGGCGCGCGCGGTCGAGATGCCGGACACCACGAACGACATCAGCCCCGACAGGATCAGGCCGAACAACATCGGCGCGAATCGCTTCGGAATCATCGCGCCAGCTCCAGCGGCTCGGCTGCGGGCCTGTCGATCGCGACGCGATGCAGCGCCTGCGCAAAGTTGCGGCCGAACATCCTCGCCGTCTTGACGTCGCCGGGCGCAAACGCGTCCGCCGCCGCTGCGTGGCCCGCCTGGGCCATCAGGCCCGACCACGATCCCAGCCGGTTGGCCGCGTGCTCTTCGGGCGTGCCGCGGTGCTGCTCCGGAATGATGGGGTTGCCGACCCAGATCATCCCGTGCTGCATCGCGAACACGAACATCGACAGCAGCGTCGACTGCTTGTCGCCCGCCGGCAGCGACGACACCGTGAAGCCCGCGGCCAGGCGCCCTTTCAGCAGTTGGTCGCGCCACAATCGTCCGGTGGCATCCATGAACAGCCTGAAGCGCCCCGAGACGCCGCCCAGGTAGGTGGGCGAGCCGAGGATGAGGCCATCGAACCCCAGCAGGCGTTCGGGCGCAGCGGCCAGTTCGTCGGCGGTGTGCAGCTGCACCTCGGTGGCGGCCACGCCCCCGGCGCCCGCGGCGATGTGCCGCGCGATGTGCTCGGTGTGACCCTGCGCGCTGTGATAGACGACGGCGAGTTTCTTCATGTCATTGCAGTCCTAGCAACGTGAGATCGGAAAGTCGGCCCGCAACGCGTCATCGCGAAGCCCAGGTGATGGCGAGCGCCGACAGGTACAGGCCGGCGCCGAACACGGCGTGGTTGGCCAGGCTGCGCAGGCGGTTCTTCGCCGGCGTCTTCGTCCTCGATGACGCGATGCCGGCCCCCATCGCGGGCTGCATCACGAGCCACGGCGCCAGCACCGAGCCGATGCCCATGATCAGCGCCGGCAGCAGGCTCGGCTGGTGGGTCCACGCGCTGCCGTACAAGCCCACCAGCGCAGCGGCGAACGCGATGCCGACCGCGTAGTGGACCAACCAGCCCCAGGCCCGCTCGCCGCGGATGGGCGCGGCGTGCGCGATGGCGTCGTGTGCCCAGCGGCCGCGCAGCGCGTGCCCGATCCAGCGGCCGATGAGTGCCATGTCGAGCGTCGGCACCTTCAGCCGCTGCAGCAGCCACAGCCACAGGTCCATGGCCGCGGTGGCTCCGATGCCGATGAGGGCGACACGCACCGTGTCGTGCAGCAGTGTGCTCATGGTTGACTCAGTTGACTCGTGAAGAACGAGTGGGCCACGATAGGAGCTCAAGTCGACTTGAAGTCAAGCCTGGGTCTCGTTCATGGAAATCGCCGAAGTGGCCAGGCGCTCGGGCGTGCCGGCCTCCACGCTGCGCTACTACGAAGAGAAGGGGCTGATCGCATCGGTCGGCCGTCAGGGCTTGCGCCGCCGGTTCGCCCCTGCGGTGCTGAACCGCCTGGCACTGATCGCACTGGGGCAGGCCGCCGGGTTCTCGCTCGACGAGATCCGCGCGATGCTCGCGCGCGACGCGCCGCTGCGCATCGACCGGCGCCTGCTCGCGTCGAAGGCCGACGAGATCGACCGCACGATCAGGCGGCTGCAGGCCATGAGCGACGGCCTGCGGCATGCCGCGGTGTGCCCCGCGCCGAGCCACGCCGAGTGTCCGACGTTTCAGCGCCTGCTCAAGGCCGCGGCCGCGGGCACGCTCGATCGCCGCCCGCGCAAGGCGAGCGTCGCGCGCGGCAAGGCGTGAGAATCCATGGCCCCCTCCAGGCCGCGGCCCGCGTGCGCACGCCGCGCCGGCCCTCGCCGCGACCCGGTGTAGTCTTGGCACCGCATCGACTGATCGGCCCTGCCCTTATGCCTCTGCCACCACCGGATTGCCCGCGCGAACCGTCGCACCAGCGCTCCATCACCATCCGCGCCTATGCCCGCACCGACGGGTTGTGGGACATCGAAGGCCACCTCACCGACGCCTGGCCGCAGCCCGTGCCGTGTGCCGGCGGCATGCTGCCTGCCGGCCAGCCGATGCATTCGATGTGGCTCCGTTTCACGGTGGACCGCACCGCCACCATCGTCGCGGCGCACGCCGTCACCGACGCCGGGCCCTACGGCCCCGCGTGCGGCACGATCGCCCCCGACTACGGCAAGCTCGCCGGCGTGCGCGTGGGCCGCGGCTATCGCGACACGATCCGCAAGCTGTTCGGCCGCACCACCGGCTGCACGCACATGAACGAACTGGCCGGCGTGATGGGCAGCGCCGTGCTGCAGGCGCTGTGGGACGACATGACGCAGAACCCCGACGAGAAGCCGTTCAGCATCGACGGCTGCCATGCGCTGAAGTCGTCGGGGCCGCAGGTGGCGACGTTCTTTCCGCGCTGGTACCGGCCCGAAGCGCAGAACAACTGATCACCCGGTGTTGCGATGCTTCCTGCAAGAGATCGGCTGACGATCTGCTTTGCGCACGGCGCCTACCGCATGGCCGAGCGCTTCGCGTTGCGTGACACCGGCATCGCGCACGTCGAGGTGCGCACGGCCGACGAGCTGGCCCGTCGACTGCCGCAGGCCGACGTGCTGGTGGTCTCGATGCTGTGGAAGAACGAGCTGGCCGGCAGCGCTGGCAAGCTCAAGTTCATCCAGTCGATCAGCGCCGGCACCGACCAGTACGACAGGGCACTGCTGCGCGAGCGCGGCATCCGGCTGGCCAGCGCCGCGGGGGTCAACGCCGAGGCGGTGGCCGAGCATGCGATGGCGCTGATGCTGGCGCTCGCCCGGCGTCTGCCCGAAGCGCGCGACAACCAGAGCGCCAGGCGCTGGCGCGGCATGATCTCGGAGATCGCGGCGCGCGAAGACCAGCTCGCCGGCAAGACGCTGCTGATCGTCGGGCTGGGCCGCATCGGCTCGCGGCTGGCACGCCTGGCCAAGGCCTTCGACATGCGCGTGATCGCCACCCGGCGCGACCCTTCGGCCGCTGCCGACGGCGTCGACGCGGTCCACCGCAGCGATCGCCTGCACGAGCTGCTGGGGCGGGCCGACGTGGTCGCCCTCACCTGCCCGCTGACGCCCGAGACCGAGAACCTGATCGATGCGCCGGCGCTGGCCGCGATGAAGCCGACGGCGCACCTGATCAACGTGGCGCGCGGCCGCGTCGTCGACGAGCCCGCGCTGATCGAGGCGCTGCGCCAGCACCGCATCGCCGGCGCCGGCCTCGACGTCGCCCGCGAGGAGCCGCTTGCCGCGGCCTCGCCGCTGTGGGCGATGCCCCACGTGCTGATCACGCCGCACACCGCCGGCGAGACCCAGGTCTACGAGGATGCGGTGATCGACATCCTGCTGGAGAACCTCGAACGCCTGTGGCGCGGCGAGACCGCGCTCAGGAACCAGGTGGTGTGAGCAGGCCGGGGCTGCGATCGCTATCGTCGGCCCGAGCGGGCGCCGCTGGGCCGCTCCACCCGTGTCGCGCAGACGACCGCGCGCGCCCGGTGCGTTGCCTACACTGGCGATCACCTTTCCATGGAGACACCGATGATCAAGCTCTGCGGCATTGCCATCTCGAACTACTACAACAAGGTCAAGCTGGCCCTGCTGGAGAAAGGCATCGCGTTCGAGGAGGAGCTGGTCAACACAGGCTCCAAGGACGAGGCCGTGCTGTCGTGTTCGCCGCTCGGCAAGGTGCCGTTCGTTCGCACGCCGCAAGGGCCGCTGTGCGAGAGCGAGGCGATCATGGGCTACCTGGAGGCGATCCAGCCCAACCCGCCGCTGCTGCCGGCCGACCCCTACGCCGCGGCCAAGGTGCGCGAGCTGTCGATCTTCATCGACCTGCATCTCGAGCTGGTGGCGCGCGAGCTGTATCCGCAGGCGTTCTTCGGCGGCACGGTGAGCGACGACACCAAGGCCCGCGTGGGCAAGCGCCTGGGCAAGAACATCCCGGCGTTCAAGCGGCTGGCAAAGTTCTCGCCTTACGTCGCCGGCGATACGTTCACCCAGGCCGATTGCTCGGCCTGGCCTCACCTGCCGCTGGTGGGGATGGCCACGCGGCTCGTGCTCGGCGAAGACCTGCTGCTCGCGCAGGGCGTGGACTGGAAGGCCTACGCGGCGTTCATCGGCCAGCGGCCGCACGCGCAGAAGGTGGCGGCCGACCGCAAGGCCGCGCTGGAGCTCGCGACCAAGCGCTGAGCGCGGGTTGCGATGGCCATCGGCCATTGCTGCCTCACGGTCGGGCGCAGACGCGCCGTCACGCGATCGTGCGGTCCGCGCGCACCAGCACCGACCGCGGGATCGTGATGCCCAGCGCCTTCGCGGTCCGGAGGTTCAGCACGAGCTCGACGGTGTTCAACTGCTCCACCGCGATCTCGGCCGGCCTTGCGCCTCTGAGTACCTTGTCCACCACCATCGCCGACCGGCGGATTTGCTCGGGCAGCGACGCGCCGTAGGCCAGCAGCGCTCCATCCTCGGCCATCTCGGCGCGATGGCCGAACACCGGCACGCGCTCCGGCAGGGTGAGCCCGATCAGCTGCCGGCGCAGGTTGAACGTGATCGACGAGCAGGTGAAGACCGCCTCGACCCGCCCGCTCATCAGTTGACCCACGGCCGCCTCCAACGTTGAAGGATCGCGGGCGGGCAACGCCTGCAGGCTCATTCCTAGCCTGGGCAGCAGCGGCGCCAATGCCGAGCGGTCGATGTCGAAACGTGGATCGGCCGGGTCCCCCACCAGACCGATGCGCCGGGCCGCGGGCAGGATCTCCCCCAGAAGCTCCAACCCCTTGGGCGCCAGGCTGTCGAACATCCCGATGCCGGTCACGTTGCCGCCCGGCCGCGCGAGGCTCTCCGTCAACCCCGCGCCCACCGGGTCGGTGCCAGTGGCGAAGACGATCGGGATCGTCGAGGTCGCGCGCCGCGCGGCCACGGCCGCCGGCTGTGGTGGCGCATAGATCAGCTCGGGGTGGCGTGCGACCAGATCCAGCGCCAGCCGAGGCAAGCGGTCCTGGTGATCGTCACCGTAGACGCGCTCGTAGACGATGTTGTGGCCTTCGCTCCAACCCAGGCGCTTCATCTCGTCGAAGAAGGGCTTGAGCGTCGCCTCCTCCCGGGCACGCGTGCTCGGCGCGAGCACGCCGACGCGGCGCGGCGTCGCGTCCTGCGCGAAGGAACGGCCCAGGCCGGCGATCAAGCCCGCCCCGGCGGCCGCCACCACCATGACACGTCGCCTCACTGGGTCACCTGGCATCAGCTGAGGTTAGACGGCGCCGCGCCCAATCGTTCCCACGCGCGATCGGCACGTTGCTCGCGGGCCGTGCCGGCCACCTCGAACAACGGTGCGTCGCGCTGCCAGCGCTGCGCCGCCGGATCGTCGCCGATCGCCGCCCAGTACGCCGATGCGTCGGCGTACAGGCGGTGCGCGATGCGCAGCGCGCCGGCCAGCGCCACGTGCGTCAAAGCGTCGCGCGCGTCCTCGCCGGCCAGTTGCAGCAGCAGGCTGAGCGCTGCGACCACCTGCTCGTTGAACGCGGACGGCCAGCGCCGTGCGCGTCCCTCGCGCAGCAGATACGCGAGCACCGCGAGCGTGACGTGCAGGTCTTCGATGGTGCGAAACGGCTTCACGTACGCGTCGTAGCCGTCGCCCGGCAACAGCGCGTCGGCGCCGACGCGCACGTCGTGCATCTGCACCTGCGCGTGCGGCACCTCGGGCACGAAGCGGGTCGGCGGCATCGGCTGCAGCACCAGGCCGGGTGTCGGCACCGGCACACGCGCGACCCGCAGCACGGGCCTGCTCGCGTCGGCCGGCGCCGGCATCGCGCCGACGATCAGCAGCAGCGTGCTCGCAGGGCCCAGCGTGGTCCAGCGTTTCGCGCCATCGATGCGCAGCGTGCCGTCGGGCTGTGGCGCGAACGTCGTGCGGATCTGGCGCGGTCGATTGCCCTCGGCCTCGGTAACGCACAGCGCGGCCAGCGTGTCGAGCGGCAGCTCGGGCCACAGCGCACGCAGCGCCCCCTGATAG
>DATIFD010000086.1:0-7580 GCA_035455385.1 Burkholderiaceae bacterium | reverse complement strand
CAGTGCGCTGTGCGACAAGCTGCTCGACGTCGACGAGAAGCTCAACATCGTGCCGCAGCTGGCGACGAGCTGGAACTGGTCGGCCGACAGCAAGGCGCTGACGATGAAGATCCGGCCCGGCGTCACGTTCCACGACGGCGAGAAGCTCGATGCCGCGGCGGTGAAGTTCAACCTCGAGCGGCACAAGACCATGCCGGGCTCCAACCGCCGCGGCGAGCTGGCGCCGCTGGCCAGCGTCGACGTCGTCGACCCGATGACGGTGCGGCTCAACCTGAGCGCGCCGTTCTCGCCGCTGCTGGCCGCGCTGGCCGACCGCGCCGGCATGATGGTGAGCCCCAAGGCCGCTCAGGCTGAGGGCGCCAACTTCGGCGCCAAGCCGGTGTGCTCGGGCCCGTTCAAGTTCGTCGAGCGCATCGCGCAGGACCGCATCGTGCTCGAGCGCTACGACGGCTACTGGAACAAGGCCGACATCCACTTCGACAAGGTGACGTACACGCCGATCGTCGACTCCACCGTGCGGCTGGCCAACCTGAAGTCGGGGCAGTTCGACTTCATCGAGCGCGTGGCGCCGTCCGACATCGAGAAGCTGCGCTCCGAGAAGAAGTTCAAGGTCTCGCGCATCACCGAGATCGGCTACCAGGGCATCACGATCAATGTCGGCAAGAGCGAGCAGGCCAAGCACAACGCGCTTGGCAAGGACCCGCGCGTGCGCGAGGCGTTCGAGCTGGCCATCGACCGCCAGGGCCTGGCGCAGGTGGTGATGGACAACGAGGCCACGGTCGGCAACCAGTGGGTGGCACCGAGCAACCCCTACTACGCCAAGAACGTGCCGGTCCCGAAGCGCGACATCGCGAAGGCCAGGGCGCTGCTGAAGGAGGCCGGCATGCCGAACCCGACGGTGACGCTGATGACCCCCACCACCAGCGACGCGCAGCGCCTGGCGCTGGTGGTGCAGGCGATGACGCGCGACGCCGGTTTCGACGTCAAGGTACAGGCCACCGAGTTCGCGACCTCGCTCAACCTGGCCGACAAGGGCGAGTTCGACGCCTACGTGCTGGCCTGGAGCGGCCGCGCCGACCCCGACGGCAACCTCTACAGCTTCGACGCCTGCAAGCAGCCGCTCAACTACGCGGGCTACTGCAGCGCCGAGACCGACGCGCTGCTGAACCAGTCGCGCACGCAGCGCGACCCGGCCGAGCGCAAGAAGACCTACGAGCAGATCGCCGCGCGCGTGCTGGCGGCGCGGCCGATCATCTACCTGTACCACCGCAACTGGCTGTGGGCCTACACGCCCAGGCTGAGCGGCGTGCGCGAGATCCCCGACGGCCTGCTGCGCGTCACGGGCCTGAAGTTGGCAAGCCCGTGAGGCCGGCAGCTCATCGATGACCGACTACCTGCTCAAGCGTCTGGCGCAGGTGGTGCCGACGCTGGTGTTCGTGTCGATGCTGATCTTCGGGCTGCAGCAGCTGCTGCCCGGCGACCCGGCCAAGATCCTGGCCGGCGAGGAGCAGGATCCCAACGTCATCGCGTACCTGCGCACCAAGCTGCACCTCGACGAGCCGCTGCCGGTGCGCTACGCGTACTGGGTCGGCGGCGTGCTGAAGGGCGACTTCGGCGAATCGATCCGCACCCAGCAGCCGGTGCTCGAGCTGGTGCTGCAGAAGCTGCCCGTGACGATCCAGCTCGGCACGATGGCCTTCGCGATCGCGGTGCTGATCGGTATCCCCGCCGGCATTGCGGCCGCGGTCGGTCGCGGCACCTGGTGGGACACCGCGGCCAACGCGGTGGCGCTGTGGGGCATCTCGACGCCGAACTTCTGGCTCGGCATCCTGATGATCCTGCTGTTCTCGGTGCAGCTCGGCTGGCTGCCGGCGTCGGGCTACGTGAGCCCGTTCGAGAATCTGGAGGCCAACCTCGCATCGATGATCATGCCGGCGTTCGTGCTCGGCAACGCGCTGGCCGCGGTGCTGATGCGCCACACGCGCAGCGCGATGCTGCAGGTGCTGTCGTCGGACTACATCCGCACCGCGCGTGCCAAGGGCCTGTCGGAACGCACCGTGGTGCTCAAGCACGCGCTGCGCAACGCGCTGACCCCGGTGATCACGCTCGGGGCGCTCGAGCTGGGCACGCTGCTGTCCGGCGCCGTGCTGACCGAACAGGTGTTCACGATCCCCGGCTTCGGCAAGCTGATCGTCGATTCGGTGTTCAACCGCGATTACGCGGTGGTGCAGGGCGTGGTGCTGGTGACGGCCACGGCGTATGTCACGCTCAGTCTGCTGGCGGACCTGGCGTACTTCGCGGTGAATCCGCGGTTGAGAGGGTGACGCGGCGTGGTCCTTCATCTGCCAGCAATCGCGCGGCGCGGCGGGCGGTACCCGGTGGTGGCTCCTACTGTCGCGGTCGACGCTGCGCGTCGACTTCGCTGCGATGCTCGCACCGCAAGGGCAGCTGCGGTACCGCTCGTCGCGGCGCTGAACGCGCCACGACTTCACGGCGTCCTCGCCGGTCCGTCCCCTGAAGGGGACGGACATCCCCTTGCGCTGCTGCGCTTCTCGCCGCGCCACAAGTCACCCCCACCGGGCACCGCCCGCCGCGCAGAGACGCTCGCGGTGTTCCTCGATGCATGCCGCGGCTTTGCCTCGCTCGATCGTGGCGCGCGCGATCGATAGAACATGGCAGCGGCCTTCAACAGACCCACGCTCGCAGCACCCACCAAACCCGCGAGCCCCGGCCGCCGCGCGCTGCGCCGAATGCTGCGTCGCCGGCCCGCGATGGTCGGGCTGGCGGTTGTCGTGGCGTTCATCGTGCTCGCGCTCTTCGCACCCTGGATCGCGCCGCACGATCCAGTGGCCACCAGCTGGGGTGCGATCCGCAAGGGGCCGAGCGCTGCGCACTGGTTCGGCACGGACGAGATCGGGCGCGACGTGCTGTCGCGCGTGGTGTTCGGCACGCGCGCGTCGCTGCTCGCCGGCGTGGTGTCGGTGTCGATCTCGCTGCTGCTCGGCGTGCCGATCGGGCTC
This sequence comes from Burkholderiaceae bacterium, assembly GCA_035455385.1. Classification (GTDB taxonomy): domain Bacteria; phylum Pseudomonadota; class Gammaproteobacteria; order Burkholderiales; family Burkholderiaceae_C; genus JAEUPI01. The sequence goes on along the minus strand of DATIFD010000086.1, from coordinate 4,560 downwards.
GTCGCCGGCTTCGCCGGTGGTGCCGCGGACGCGCTGATCTCGCGCCTGACCGATGCGTTCCTGGCGTGCCCGTTCCTGATCCTGGCGATCGCGCTGGCGGCGTTTCTCGGCCCCAGCCTGACCAATGCGATGATCGCCATCGGCGTTTCGGCCACGCCGATCTTCGTGCGGCTGACGCGTGCGCAGGTGATCAACGTGAAGGTCGAAGACTACGTCGAGGCGGCGCGGGCGCTGGGCAACCCGCCGTGGCGCATCGCGCTGCGCCACGTGCTGCCCAACGTCACCGCGCCGCTGATCGTGCAGGCCACGCTGGCGATCGCCGCGGCGGTGATCGCGGAGGCGAGCCTGTCGTTCCTGGGGTTGGGGCAGCAGCCGCCGCAGCCAAGCTGGGGCAGCATGCTCAACACCGCGAAGAACTACGTCGACCAGGCACCGTGGATGGCGGTGTGGCCGGGGCTGGCGATCTTTGCGCTGGTGCTGGCGTTCAACCTGCTGGGCGATGGGCTGCGCGATGCGCTCGATCCGCGTCAGATCTGACAGCGAGCGGGACGGCCGGCGCCGGTTCGTCGCGGCTGCGGGCCTGTGGCTCACGGCGGCCGCGTGGGCACGCGACGGCGACGCGCCGGCCGATCCGGCCTCCGACGCGCCCGAGCAGCGCGTCAAGGTGGCGGGCGCGGTGCCGATGCCGGCGTCGTACGTCGAGGCGCTGCGCACCTGGCGGCGGCCCGAGGACATCAACGCCTGGCTGGCGGAACGTTTCGAGTACGACCTGCCGCGCGCGCTGCAGTTGTCCGAGAGCCAGCGCGCTCGCTCGGGCACGCTGCCGATCCACGAGCCCGAGGCGTTCTTCGCGTCGCCGCGCGGCGTGTGCGTCGACGTGGCACGCTTTGCGGTGGAGTCGCTGCGGGCGATCGACCCGCAGCGCAAGGCCGGCTACCTGATGATCGAGTTCGACCCGGCCACGCTGCATGGGCAGACGCTGCGCCGGCACTGGGTGGCCAGCTTCGAGCGCGACGGCGCGCTGTACGTGTTCGCCGACTCCAAGCGACCGGGGCATCTGGCCGGCCCGTACGCCGGCACCGCGGCGTTCGCGGCCGATTACGCGCTCTACCGCGGCCGGGAGATCGTGGCGGTGCGCCGGCTGCCGAGCTACGAACGCCAGCGACGCCAACTCGCTACCCGCCAGCCGCGCGAGCCGGCGCGGCCTTGATGGGCCAGTCTTCCAACGGCCTCGCCTGCGGCCCCAACCCATGAACGATCTCGAGCGCTTCTTTCGGCAGAACACGGGCCGGCTGATCCACAAGTGGAACCACTACTTCGAGATCTACGACCGCCACTTCGCTCGCTTTCGCGGCCAACCGGTGCACATCGTGGAGTTCGGCGTGTCTCAGGGTGGTTCGCTGTCGATGTGGCGCGACTATTTCGGGCCGCAGGCCCAACTCGTCGGCGTCGACATCAATCCGCACTGCAAGCGTTTCGAGGAGCCGGGAATACGGATCGAGGTCGGCGACCAGGAAGATCGCGCGTTCCTGCGCCGGCTGGCCGACAACCTGCCGCCGATCGACATCCTGATCGACGACGGAGGGCACACGATGCAGCAGCAGATCTGCACGTTTGAAGAACTGTTTCCGAAGGTCGGCCCGACCGGCGTCTACCTGATCGAGGACCTTCACACCTCGTACTGGAAGGAGTGGGGCGGCGGTGTGCGACGCAAAGGCAGCTTCATCGAGTACAGCAAGGACTTCATCGACCGGATCCATGCGTGGCACTCGAAGGAACCTGACAAGCTTGCGATCAGCGAGTTCACCCGCACGGTGCACTCGCTGCACTACTACGACAGCGTGCTGGTGATCGAGAAGCGGCCGATGCAATCCCCGACGCACGAGCGCATCGGGCAATCGACGATACCCGACTACCATCCACCCGAACCCAACTGGGTCGAGCGCATCAAAGGGCGCGCGCGGGGCGCTCGCTAGCCGTTCGCTGCCGCCCACGACAACCGAAGGAGGCACCCGTGGCCATTCGCATCGTCAGGCTCGGCACGGCGCGACATCCCGACGAAGGGCTGCGCATCGGTACCGTGCGGCGTCCGCCGCGCGGCGTGCCGAAGGAGAAGTTTGCGTCGCGGAACTGGTACGACGTGTGGTTTCCGTTGCTCGCGCCGTCTGTGCCCACGATGGCCTTCGCGCATGCGGCGCAAACCCCGGCGCAGTGGGCCGCCTTCGCCCGCAAATACAAGTCGGAGATGGCGGCGCCCGATGCCGCGCATGCGCTCGACCTGCTCGCGGCGCTGTCGCGCCAGAGCAATTTCTCGGTGGGCTGCTACTGCGAGGACGAGTCGCACTGCCACCGCTCGGTGCTGCGGGCGTTGCTCGCCGAGCGCGGCGCCAAGATCGTCTGACGCCGCCGTCTCCCGCGCGACGGCCCCTCAGCAAGTGGCTGCGTCCAGCCGCGCGGCCGCGGGCGCGGCCGGTGGGAAGCGCGCCGCCTTCGGCTCCGGCGGCAGGCGCAGCGCGTTGGTCAGGTAGCCCACCGTGCGGTAGAAGCCGGCCAGCATCAGCAGCTCGAGCATCGCCTCTTCGCTGAAGCGTTCGCGCAGCGCCTGCCACAGCGCATCGTCGACCGTGCAGCCGCCATGCAGCGCGTCGCACAGGCGGATCAAGAGCCGGTCTTCGTCGCTCCAGCAGGTGGCATCGGCGTCGCCGTGCACGGTGGCATGCAGCTGCTCGCGCGTGAGCTTGACGCGCTCGGCGAAGATCGCCACGTGCACGCCCCACTCGTACTCGGAGCCGCACAGCGCCGTGGTGCGGTGGATCACCACCTCGCGCTGCCGCAGCGTGAGGTGGCCGCGGTCGAGCAGGCCGGCCGAGAAGAACTTGACGAACAGCCGCGTGTCGCGCGCCAGCGTGGTGAAGAGCGTCAGCGGCGGCTGGCCGGAGGGCATCGTGCGGTCGAGCCAGGCCTGCACCTCGGGCTCGAACGGCGGCTGGGCGGGGGCGATGCGGGCGGGCAAGGGCATGGTGGGCTCCTGGATGGTGCTACGATTTCTATAGCAAGCGCAGCGAGGCTAACGCATCTGCTATGAAAAGTAAAGCAAGAGGGTCGGCATGACCACGCCGCGCGTCGGCCAGCCGGTGCGCGGCTCGCGCAGCGGCAAGCCCATCATGGTGGTGCTCGACCTGCTCGGGCGCCGCGGCGCGATGCGCGTGCTGTGGGAGCTGCGCGCCGGCGACGCGCTGACGTTTCGCGCGCTGCAGGAGGCCGCCGACACCAACCCGGCGCTGCTCAACACGCGGCTGAAGGAGCTGCGCGACGCCGGCCTGGTCGATCACGAAGGCGGCTACCGCCTCACGGCCGACGGCCGCGCGCTGCTGACGGCGCTGCAGCCGCTGTGGGCGTGGGCCGAAGCCTGGGGCGGTGGGCGGCGCGGCAAGCGATAGAAGCAGGAACGGTCGCGCGCCTTCCTTGCCGTCGCTTCGCCAGGATCGCCGCCGTCAGTTCGACGTCGCGAAGCAGTAAAAGCGCCCCGCGCCGCCGGTGCGCACCAGCGCCTCCTGGCTGCAGCCGGCGCTCTGGTGCGACGAGTTCCAGCTCTTGCCCCAGTTGTCGGGCATCGGCGCGCTGCGGTCGTGGTGGCCGAGCACCGCCGAGCCTTCGCTGCTGCTGGTCCAGGCCTTGCACGTGGTGTCGGGGCCCGGCGCGAATGCGGTGCCGTCGACGCGCGACCCGGTCAGCATGTCGTGCTCGTTGGGGCTGTCGCCGCGGTCCTGGATCTCAGCGTGCGGCGTCAAACGCGCCGTCCACCGGCACCTGCAGCGCGGTGACCAGCTGATTGGTCTTGGCGGCCAGCGCGATCACGCGCATCAGTTCGGCGTGCTGTGCATCGCTCATGCCCTTGGCGCGTGCCGCCGCGGTGTGCGAGTGCACGCAGTAGCCGCACGCGTTGGCCACCGACACCGCGATGTAGACCATCTCCTTGGTCAGCGGGTCGATCGCGCCGGGCGTGGCCATCACGGACTTCACCTCGGACCAGGTGGCCTCCAGCAACACCGGGTCGAACGCCAGCGCGCGCCAGAGGTTGTTGACGAAGTCGGTTCTGCGCGTCGCGCGGATGTCTTCGAACACCGCCTTCACGCGCGGGTTCGCTTCGGGGTCGAACGGGGGCTTGATGGTGGGCATGCGTGAAAGGGGTCGAATCGGTTGCGGGCAACGGATTCTCGCGGGTCCGAGGCGGCCGCGGTCGCCCGAGCGCACGATGCTAGGGTTCGCGCCGTGGCCACTCCGCTGCTGATCGGCGTCGATTTCTCCAGCCGCCCGACGGCGCGCAAGCCGATCGTGCTGGCGCGCGGCGCGCGCGCGGGTGCAGTGGTGACGTTGATCGGGCTCGACCGCTTCGAGAGCCTGGACGCTTTCGGTGCCTGGTTGCGGCGGCCGGGCGACTGGGTCGGCGGCTTCGACTTCCCGTTCGGGCTGCCGCGCGCGCTGGTCGAGCATCTGGGCTGGCCCGCCGACTGGCTCGCGTGCATGCGGCACTACACGGCACTGCCGCGCGCACAGATT
>DATIFD010000085.1:0-3349 GCA_035455385.1 Burkholderiaceae bacterium | reverse complement strand
CTTCGCTCGGGCCGTCGAGTTCGCCCGCGCGGCGCGGGCCGGTGATCGCGTTGAAGTACGTCGTCACCGCCTGGCCGGTGGCCGAGCGGGTCAGCAGCGCGAACAGCGGCAGCACGTGCTCGAAGCGCTCGACCACCTTCTCGATGCCGGTGATCGCGATGTGCACCTCGGGCACCGTCGTGCACATGCGGCCGTTGCCCTCGTTCTCGACCAGCACCAGCGTGCCGGTCTCGGCGACCATGAAGTTGACGCCCGACACGCCGATCGGCGCGTCTCGGAACTGCTCGCGCAGCACGCGGCGGCCGATGCCGATCAGCGTGTCGACGTCGTCGGTGTAGGGCGTGTCGCGCAGCGCATGGGCGAACAGTTCGCCGATCTGCTGCCGGGTCTTGTGGATCGCCGGCATGATGATGTGGCTCGGTCGCTCGCCGGCGAGCTGCACGATGTACTCGCCCATGTCGGTCTCGAGACACTCGATCCCGTGCTCGGCCATGCGGTGGTTCAGCTCGATCTCCTCGCTGACCATCGACTTGCCCTTGATCATGCGGCCGGCGTCGTGGCGGCGCGCCAGCGCCAGGAAGATCGCGTTTGCTTGCGCCGGGGTCTGCGCCCAGTGCACCTGCACGCCCCGCTCGACGAGCCTGGCCTCCAGCTGCTCGAGCAGCTCGGGCAGCTTGGCCAGGCTGTGGCGGCGGATCGATTCGCCGACGCGCCGCAACGGCTCGAACGTCGCGGCGTCGCCGAAGTGCGACGCGCGGCGCCCCTGCAGGAAATCCATCGCGCTGCGAAAGCTCGCGCGCAGGTGCGAGTCGCTCACCGCCTCGCGCGAATTGGCCTTGAAGCGGCGCGGGTCGACGAACTGCAGCGGCACCTCGTGCGCGGCATGCGGAGTCGGCGACGCGCTCATGGCCGCCGCGCGTCCGGGCTGAGGTCGTCGACCAGCACGATGACCAGCTCCTTCGGACCGTGCGCGCCGTACGCCAGCGTCTGCTGGATGTCGGCGGTCTTCGACGGCCCGCTGATCAACAGCAGGTTGGTGGGCATGTCGGCCTGCGGCACCAGCGCGCGCCACGCGGCGGCAAGGCTCGCGTACAGCGTGCTCGCCATCAGCACCGCCACGTGCACCGGCGGCACCAGCGACAGCGTGCGTGGCTCGGCGGCTCCCGGACACAGCAGCAGCGAGCCGGTGTCGGCGATGCCGGCGGCCGCCCCGGTGATGCCGGCATCGACGGCGTCGAACAACTCGGCCTTCCACTGCGAGAGTGCGTGCTCGAATCGGCGCACCTGCAGGCCCTGCAACGCTTGCATCAATTCGGGCCGCAGCGCGCAGCGGGTGCCGATGGCCACGCGCGCACAGCGCCGCGCGTCGAGCGCCCCGCGCACCGCCTGCGGCCAGTCTTCGAGGCGCGCGTGCAGCAGGTCGGCACGCCAGGCGCGCGCGGCCCTCTCGAACGGCATCGACAGCGTCCCGGGGTCGATGCGTGCCCCGACCGCGCCGCGGGCGAACGGGCCGGCCAGGAACGGGGTCAGGTCCGGCGGCTCTTGCGGGCTTGCCGCTTGGCGCAGCGCTGCGAGGATCGCGCCGCGCGCGGCGCGCGTGTCGGGCAGAGGGACTGCCGAGGCCATGGGTTCGCGCGTTCAGTCGGTGACGCGCTGCGCGGCCTCGCGGGCGCCGAGCCGCTCGCGCACGAAGCTGGCCAGGTGCACGCAGCGCGGCAACCGCTCGCCGCGTTCGGCGCGCTTGTCGGCAGCGAGCTGCAGGTTGAGCAGGCAGCCACAGTCGCCGCTGACCAGCACGTCGGCGGCGGCATCGCGCACGGCGTCGAGCTTGTCGCCGACCATCGCGCCGGAGATCGCGGGGTGGCGCGCCGAAAACGTACCGCCGAAGCCGCAGCACTCTTCCACGCGCGCGGGTTGCACGAGCTGCACGCCGGGCAGCGCACGCAACAGGGCCTCGCCGGGGACGTGACACCCGAGGAAACGCCTTGCGTGGCACGACGTGTGCAGCGCGACCTTCACCGGCTGGGCCGACGCCGTCCGCTGCGGCTGCGCGAGCCCGAGCACGTCGCGCGCGAAGAAGCTCCATTCGACGATGCGCGACGCGACGTCGCGTGCCAGCAGGCCGAGCAACGGATCGTCGGCGAACAGCTTGGGCCACTCGTGCGCCATCGTGCCGCCGCAGGACCCCGACGGCACCACCACCGGCCACGGCTGCGCCAGCAGCGGCAGCTGCGCGCGCGCGACGCGACGCGCCTCGTCGCGATAGCCGCTGGTGTAGGCGGGTTGGCCACAGCAGCCTTGATCGTGCGGAAACACGACCTCGATGCCGGCGGCGCGGATCAACTCGATCGCGTCCATGCCGGCCTGCGGCGCCATCAGGTCGATCACGCAGGTAGCGAAGAAGTACACCCGGCGCGGCCGCGCGGTGGTCGGGCCCGGCGCCGTAGGCTGCGGCCCGCTCACGCTAGATGTCCTCGTTGACCATCTCGATCGCGCCGCACGGGCACTCCGACACGCACACGCCGCAGCCCTTGCAGTAGTCATAGTTGAACTGGAAGCGCCGCCCGGGCCCGAGCTTGATCACGGCGTTGTCGGGGCACACGCCGTAGCAGTTGTCGCACTCGAAGCAGTTGCCGCACGACAGACAGCGCCGCGCCTCGAACAGCGCGTTGTCCTCGGTGAGACCACCCTGCACCTCGTCGAAGCTGCCGGTGCGCCGCGCCAGGTCGAGCTGCGGACGCAGGGTCTTCGGCGCGTCGCTGTAGTACCAGGGGTTGAGCTTCGTGAAATCGGCGACCTCGTGCTTCTCGGGAGGCGCGTACGTGCCGCCGCCGAGCCACGCGCCGATGTGGCGCGCGGCCTTCTTGCCGTGGCCGATCGCGACCGTCACCGTGCGCTCCGACGGGACCATGTCGCCGCCGGCGAAGATGCCCGTGTAACCGGTCATCATGTTGGGTCCGACGACGACGGTGCCGTCCTTGATGACGAGCCCCGGCACGCCGTCGAGCAGCGACAGGTCCACGTCCTGGCCGAGCGCCAGCACCAGCGAATCCGCCTCCAGCGTCTCGAACTCGCCGGTCGGCTGCGGGAAGCCTTTCGCATCGAGCGTCATCTTCTCGACGGTCAGCGTGCCTTCGTCGGCCATGTTCTTGATCGTCGACAGCCACTTGATCAGCACCCCTTCCTGCAGCGCTTCCTCGACCTCGAAATCGTGCGCGGGCATCTTTTCACGGGTGCGGCGGTAGACGATGATCGCCTCGGTCGCGCCGAGCCGCTTCGCGGTGCGCGCGACGTCGAGCGCGGTGTTGCCGCCGCCGTAGACCACGACACGGCGGCCGAGCATCGGCTT
>DATIFD010000084.1:0-20341 GCA_035455385.1 Burkholderiaceae bacterium | reverse complement strand
AGGCATCGATCAGGACGCGCTGATCGACATGTTCTCCAAGGCCAGCGCGCAGCAGGGCGAGGCCCTGCGCAAGGCGGTGAGCGAGGCGACGCTGAAGGCCCTGCAAGGCCGCGAGCTCACGGTGACCAACATCCGCAACGTGCTGAAGTCGGTCACGCAGGCGGCCTCCAGCGGCGCGGCCCAGAATGCGCTGCCCGCGGTCGACATGGAGGCGTTGCTGGCCAGGGCCTTCGACGGCATGGACGCGGCGCTGCTGAAGGCGGTGCAGGCGCAGCGCGCGGCACTGCAGCAGTTCGTCGACCAGGGAGTCGAGCTGCGGAACAGGCAGATGAAGAGCGCGCTGGCCAATCTGGAAAAGATGGAGGACGTGTTCTTCAGCACGGTGGCCAAGGCGGCCGAGGGCGTGGGTGGCCCGCTCCAGGGCCCGTGGGAGCAGGTGCTCGACGCGATGAAGCTCAAGGGCACCGACACCGGCGCATCGGCCAAGGCCAGCCTCGATACGCTGATGGCGCAGGCGCAGAGCGCGCTGCGCGAAGGCCGCTCGGCCGGGCTGCGCGGCGCCGAGGCGATGATGAGCAGCTTCGCGGCGCTGGCCAGCGGCGTGCTGATCGGCATGTCAGAAGGCCTGCAGTCGGCCAAGCCGGCGGCCAAACCGGCTGCCAAGTCGCGCGCGAAGTAGCGTCGGGCGGGAAATTCACGTCGACGGGCCCCGGCGCTGGGGAGCATGTCGTCGCGCCGAACTAGAATGGTGCGACGCAACAAACTGGGGCCGAGGCAGCATGGAATTCACAAACCGGGTGGCCGTCATCACCGGCGGCGGCAGCGGCATCGGCCGTGCGGTGGCGGCGGCGATGGCGCGGCGCGACGTGGCCGGCGTGGCGTTGGTGGATGTGAGCGAGGCGATCGAGGACGTGGCCGACAAGCTCAATGCCGAGGCGGGCCGCACCTTCGCGATTCCGTTCCAGGGCAACACCACCGACGAGAAGTTCCGCGCCAACGTCTTTGACGCGATCACGCGCAAGTACGGGCCCGTGTCGCTGTGCGTGCCGGCTGCCGGCATCACGCGCGACGACCTGGCGGTGCGGGTCGACAAGCACACCGGCAAGGCACGCATCTACCCGCTCGAGGAGTTCCGGCTGGTGGTCGACGTCAACCTGATCGCCCCGGTGTATTGGGCCTTGGAGATGATCGCGCGCATCGCCGAAGACCGCGCCGCCATGGGCCTCAAGCGCTGGAGCCCCGGCGAAGGCATCCAGGGCTCGGTGGTGTTCATCGGCTCGATCTCGTCGCAGGGCAACCGCGGCCAGATCTCGTACGCCAGCACCAAGGCGGGGCTCGAAGGAGCGGCCGCGACGATCATGAAGGAGGCGATGTTCCACGGCGTGCGCTGCAGCGTGATCCATCCCGGCTTCACCGACACGCCGATGGTGCGCGCGATGGGCACCGACTACGTCGCGAAGAACATCCTGCCGTTCACGCAGCTCGGGCGGTTGATCCAGCCCGACGAGATCGCCGACGCGATCTGTTTCATGCTCGCCAACGCTGCGGTCAGCGGCGAGCTGTGGGTCGACGCGGGCTGGCACGCACCGGCCTGAAGCGCGGCCGCCATTCGCCGCTGCGCCCAGGCGTGAAATTGGCGGCGCAAACGGTGCTGTTCGGCGCGAAGGAGCGGCCGCGCTGCGCCGAAGATGGGGCCTGACGCGCTGCAGGAGCGGCGCAAGGAGCCCGTCCTGACATCCGCCAGTCTCACCCAGCTCTACGCGGCGATCGCGACCGCCGCGGTCGTCGGCGTTGCAGGAGTCGGCGTCGGCTGGGCCGTGCGCGGGCGCACCCGCCAGCCCAAGCCCGAGAAGCCGCAGGCCAAGACCACCCACGACGCCACCGATGGCGTCACCGGACTGATGACGCGCGATGCGTTCGAAGCGGCGCTGGCGCACGCGCTGGACACCGAGCGCGGCGAGGGCCGCAACGGCGCGTTGCTGTATGCCGGGCTCGACGGATTCCGGCTCGTCAACGAAGGCCACGGCCACGCCCACGGCGACAAGGTGCTGGCCGCCGCCGCCCGGCAGCTGCGCGCGGTGTGCGGCCCGCGGGTGCCGATCTGCCGCATGGCCGGCGACGAATTCGCCATCTGGCTCAACGCCGACGCGCAGACCTGCGAACTGATCGCCCGCAAGGTGGCCGAAGCGCTGGCCGGCGGCATCGAGCTCGACGCGCAGCGCTACGGCGCCGGAATCTCGGTGGGCATGGCGCTGTTTCCCAAGCACGGCAGCAGCGCGCAGCTGATCCAGCGCGCCGCGGCAGCGATGCGCTCGGTCAAGCGCGCCGGCGGCGGCACGCATGCGCTGTTCGATCCTCGCATCGAGACCGAGCAGCGCGAGGAGATCCGGATCGCGCAGGACCTGCGGCAGGCCATCACCCGCAAGGAGCTCGAACTGGTCTACCAGCCGAAGATCGACGCCGCGAGCCTGCAGGTCACCGCGGTCGAGGCGCTGCTGCGCTGGAAGCATCCGACGCTGGGCATGGTGAGCCCGGCGCGCTTCATCCCGATCGCCGAGAAGCACGGGTTGATCGAGGCGATCGGCAACTGGGTGCTCGAGTCTGCGCTTGCGCAGGCGGCGAAGTGGCGCAAGGCCGGCCTGAACATGCGCGTGGCGATCAACGTGTCGGGCTTTCAGATGCGGCAGGACGATTTCGCGCGCCGGCTCGAGACCGGCCTGCGCAGCAACGGCCTGCAACCGAGCCGCTTCACCTGCGAGATCACCGAGTCGGTGGCGATGGAGGACACCCAGGTCGCCCGGCGTGCGCTGACACGGCTGGGCAAGCTCGGCGTGCACGTGTCGATCGACGACTTCGGCACCGGCCACTCGAGCCTGGCCACGCTGCGCCGCCTGCCGGCGCAGGAGCTGAAGATCGACCGCGCGTTCGTCGTCGACATGGTCAACGACCACGATGCCAAGGCGATCGTCGAGGCGGTGCTGACGATGGCGCGCACGCTCGGCCTGCGCGTGGTTGCCGAGGGCGTCGAGACGCCGGCGCAGCGCGACCTGCTGGTGCAGATGGGCTGCGACGAGCTGCAGGGCTACCTGTTCGCCAAGCCGATGAGCGCGCGCGCAATCGCGCTGTGGGCGATGGATGCGCCGACCTCGCTGGCGCAGAGCTTCCACCCGTCGCTGTTCAAGGAGACGATGATCACCGGCGGGGCGCCCACCGAGATCATGTCGCGCTGACGCGGCCGCGCTCCGTGCACGGAGCAGGTCCGCGGCAGGCGACGCATGGCGCCATCGTCGTCAGACGATGGGGTGCCCCGGCAGCGGGTTGTCGTGGTCGACAATCGGCTCGATGGGATCCGTGCCGTTCGACCAGGAGCAGGTGACGGCGGGCTTGGCGCGGCTGGCCGCGGCACTGGCGCCCGGCGGTCGCTGCGTCGATGCCGTGCAGCGTCTTTCCGGCGGGGCCAGTCAGGAGACCTGGGCCTTCGAGGTCCAGGTCGCCGACGGCAGCGTGCCGTTCGTGCTGCGTCGCATGCCCGAGGCCGCGCTCGATCGCGCGCGCATGATGGCGGGGCCCGAAGCCGAGGCGCACCTGATCAGCGCGGCCGGCGCGGCCGGCGTGCCGGTGCCCCCGGTGCGGCACGTGTTGCGCCCGGAGGACGGCCTCGGCCGTGGCTTCGTGATGGAGCGCCTGCGCGGCGAGACGCTCGGGCGCCGCATCGTGCGCGATGCGCGCTTTGCCGGTGCGCGACGCGCGCTGGCGCGCCAGTGCGGCGAGGCGATGGCGCGCATCCACGCGTTGCCCACCGAGGAGTTGCCGGCGCTGCGCGTTAGCGGTCCGCAGGCGGAGCTGCAATACCAGCTCGACGCGCACCGCAGCCACGGCACCGTGCGACCGGTGTTCGAGCTGGCGTTCCAGTGGCTGCGCCGCCACTGCCCGAGCGAGCCCGCGCGCCCGGTGCTCGTGCACGGCGACTTCCGCAACGGCAACCTGGTGGTCGACGAGCGCGGCCTCGTCGGCGTGCTCGACTGGGAGCTCGCGCACCTGGGCGATCCGATGGAGGACCTCGGCTGGATCTGCGTCAACGCGTGGCGCTTCGGAGGCATCGAGTTGCCGGTGGGCGGCTTCGGCACGCGCGAAGACCTGTTCGAAGGCTACGAGTCGGCCGGCGGCCGCGTCGATGCCGCGCGTGTGCGTTACTGGGAGGTGCTCGGCACGCTGAAGTGGGGCGTCGTCTGCGAGGCCATGGCCCGCGCCTGGATCAGCGGCAACGAGCGCGACGTCGAGAAGGCCGCGATCGGCCGCCGCGCATCGGAGGCCGAGATCGATCTGCTGGCGCTGCTGGCGCCGCGCTGAGGGACGGCAGCCGATGTTCGATCGACCGAGCCCCGACGAACTGCTCGACGCCGTGGCCGCCTTCCTGCGCGAGCAGGTGGCCGCGGGCGGCTCGGTGGCGTATCACGCCCGCGTGGCCGCCAACGCGCTCGACATCGTGCGCCGCGAGTTGACGCTGGGCCCCGCGGCGCGCCAACGCGCGCAGGTGGCGCTGGCGCGCTTGCTGGGCGCGGATCCGCGCAGCGACCCGGCGACGATGAACCGTCAGCTGTGCGAGCGCATCGCCAGCGGCGCGTTCGATCTCGCGACGCCGGGGCTGGTCGAATGCCTGTGGCAGATCACGCTCGACAAGCTGGCAGTGGATCAGCCGGGCTACGAAACCTACGTGCGCTGCATCGCGCGCGACGCGGCGGACGATCCCCGGCGCTGAGCGCGGGCCCCCGTCACGCGCCGCGGCGGGCGAGGTGTCGCATCGACCACAGCCCGAACAGCGGGCCGGGCAGCAGCCACCACGCCACCTCGGCGCCGCGCGCATCGACGGCGCTGACGACGAGGTTGATCGAAGCGATCGTGATCGCGAAGCCGATGCTGTTCTGGATCGCCAGCGCGCTGCCCACCAGCTCGGGCGGGCAGGCGCGTGCCGACAGCGCGGAGAACTGCGCCGAGTCCGCCACCACCGACAGCCCCCAGATCAGCAGGATCGCGAGGCTCATCACCACGCCCAGGCTCGACGCCAGCGGGTAGATCAGGCAGCACAGCCCCGATGCCGCGAGTGCGGCCACCGCCACGCGTGCGCTGCCGTGCCGGCGGCTGAAGTGCCCTGCGACGATGCTGCCGAGCGCGCCGCTGGCGATGACGAAGAACGACAGCAGCGATACCGCGGTCGGTGTCGGCGCGCTGCCGCTGCGGCCCAGCGCCTGCGTGACGAGGAACGGCGCGACGGTCCACAGCGCATACAGCTCCCACATGTGTCCGAAGTAGCCGAATGCCGACGCGCGGAACTCGGCGACGCGAAACGCCTGCAACACGCCGCCCCAGCGCGCGGCGGCGGGTCGACGTTGCAGGTGCGGGCCGTCGCCGAGCCAGGCGACGATCAACGCGCCGCACGTGGCCAGCACCGACGAGGTCAACACCACCGCCTGCCACGACCACTGTGCGCCCAGCGCGCGAACCGCGTGCGGCAGCGCGGTGCCCAACGTCAGCATGCCGATCAGCAGCCCGAGCGCGGAGCCGGCACTCGAGCGGCTCCAGCCGATGACCATCTTCATGCCGAGCGGATAGATGCCGGCCAGGCACAGGCCGACGACTGCGCGCAGCAGCAGCGCCTGCGTCCAGCTGGCCGAGGCCAGCGCAAAGGCGGCGTTGCTCGCCGCCGCGAGCAGCGACGACACGACGAAGATGCGGCTGGCCGCGAAGCGGTCGGCCAGCCCCGAGGCCGCGAAGATCAACGTGCCGGCGATGAAGCCGATCTGCACCGCGCTCGTCAGGTGGCCGAGCTGTGCGCTCGTGAGCGACCAGGCGCGCACCAGGTCGTCGGCTGCGCTGTTCGGGCTGAACCACAGCGAGGTGCCGAACAGCTGGGCGAAGACGATCAGCGCGATCGCCGGCCGCTCGCCGAGGCGTGCCGTCATCGCGTCAAGACGTGCAGCGGGTCGCCGCGACGGCTGGCGCCGTGTGCGACGGAACCGGGACACGGAGATTTCACGGTGCGGGCGCTCGACGAAAGTCGGGCATTCTATGGGCGCTGCGGCGGCACCATCGCGCGATGGCCGAGCGGCACACCGCGGAGAACGCCGAGATGGACTTCGATCTGCCCGCCGACCTGAGCGCCTACCTGGCCGAGCTCGATGGCTTCATCGCGCGCGAGATCGCGCCGCTGCAAGCCGCAGACGACCACGAGCGCTTCTTCGATCACCGCCGCGAATTCGCGCGCACCGACTTCGACAACCAGGGCCTGCCTCGGACCGAGTGGGAAGCGTTGATGCGCGAGGCGCGACGGCGCGCCGACCGCGCCGGCCACCTGCGCTTCGCGCTGCCGCGCGAATACGGCGGGCGCGACGGCAGCCACCTGTGGATGGCGGTGATCCGCGAGCACCTCGCGGCCAAGGGCCTGGGGCTGCACAACGACCTGCAGACCGAGCATTCGATCGTCGCCAACCACCCGCTGGTGCTCGTGATGCGCGACTTCGGCACGCCGGCGCAGCGCGACGCGTTCATCCCCGGCCTGCTCGACGAGAGCCTGCGCATGGCCTTCGGCCTCACCGAGCCCGACCACGGGTCGGACGCCACGCACATGGACACGCGCGCGGTGCGCGATGCGCGCGGCGGCGTCGCCGGCTGGCGCATCGACGGCGAGAAGATGTGGACCACCGGCATGCACACCGCGACGCACTGCCTGCTGTTCGCGCGCACGAGCGGGCAGCCCGGTGACGCGCGCGGCATCAGCGCGTTCGTCGTGCCGGCGCAGGCTGACGGCGTGCGCATCGAGCAGTACCTGTGGACCTTCAACATGCCCACCGATCATCCGCGGGTGAGCTTCACGCGCGTGTGGGTCGACGAGTCCGCGCTGCTCGGCCCGCTGGACGGTGGCCTCGCGGTGGCGCAGCACTTCGTGCACGAGAACCGCATCCGCCAAGCGGCGTCGAGCCTGGGCGCGGCCGACTTCTGCGTGCGCGAGAGCGTGGCCTACGCGCGCTCGCGCAAGCCGTTCGGCGAGGCGTTGGCGCGCAATCAGGGCATTCAGTTCCCGCTGGTGGAGCTGGCCACGCAGATCGAGATGCTGCGCCTGCTGATCCGCAAGACCGCATGGCAGATGGATCAGTGCCCGAAGCGCGAGGTCGAGCGGCAGCTGTCGGACAAGGTTTCGATGTGCAACTACTGGGCCAATCGCCTGTGCTGCGAGGCGGCCGACCGCGCGATGCAGGTGCACGGCGGCATCGGCTACTCGCGCCACAAGCCGTTCGAGCACATCTACCGCCACCACAGGCGCTACCGCATCACCGAGGGCTCCGAGGAGATCCAGATGCGAAAGGTGGCCGGGCATCTGTTCGGCTACCTCGGCCGCGAGCGGGCCGCCTCGACATGACGACGATGCCCGCGATCCCCGTCGTCGACGCACCGCGGCTGCGGCTGCGAGCGTTTCGCCTGGCCGACCTCGACGCCTACGCGGCGATGTGCGCCGACGAGGAGGTGATGCGCTACATCGGCACCGGCGGCGCCGTCGGGCGCGACGTCGCCTGGCGCCATCTGGCCATGTTTCTCGGCAGCTGGGCGCTGGTCGGCCACGGCATGTGGGCGATCGAGCGCAAGCGCGACGGCGCGCTGATCGGCCGTGCCGGGTTTCTCGACCCGGAAGGCTGGCCAGGATGCGAACTGGCCTGGCTGCTCGCGCGCGATGCCTGGGGGCAGGGCTATGCGGTCGAGGCGGCACAGGCCGCACTCGCGCACGGCCGCCGCGAACTCGGGCTGCGCGACCCGATCAGCCTGATCCGCCCCGACAACGCGCGCTCGATCGCGCTCGCCGAGCGCCTGGGCGCGCGCAGCGATGGACCGATCGAGTTCATGGGGGCCACGGCGCTGCTGTATCGGCACGCGCCGGCTGCGAGCGCCGGTTGAGCGACGTGCCGGCGCGTCAGTGCGCCTCGGCAGACCAGCCGCCGCCGATGGCCTGCACCAGGGCGATCGCGTTGGTCTGCAGGCCGACCTGCAGTTGCACCACGCTGCGCCGCGCCGCCAGCGCACTGGCCTGCGCGGTGACGACGTCGGTGTAGCTGACCTGGCCGGCACGGTAGCGGTTGAGCACCTGCTGCTCGGTCAGGTCGGCCGCTGCCGACGCCTGCTGCCGCAGCGCGAGCTGCTCGGTCAGGCCGCGGCGCTGCGCCAGCAGGTCCTCCACCGACTGGAAGGCCGTCAGCACGGTCTGGCGGTAGCTGGCGATGGTGACGTCGCGGCTGGCCTCCGCGCTCTTCAGCGCGGCGTCGAGCGCGCCGCCGTCGAACAGCACCTGCGCCAGCGACAGGCCGAGCGACCACAGCGTGTTGGCGGCGTCGAACAGGTCGACGAAGCGCACGCCCGACGTGCCCGCGGTGGCGCCCAGCGACAGGCTCGGGTAGTAGGCGGCGCGCGCCACGCCGATGCCGGCGTTGGCCGCGGCCACGGCGCGCTCGGCCGATGCGATGTCGGGCCGCCGCTGCAGCAGCTCCGACGGCAGCGCCGGCGGCACCTCGGGCACGGTGGTGGTCCACGGGCCCGGCGCGAGCGCGAAGTCGGCCGGTGCCTTGCCGAGCAGCACCGCGATCGCGTGCTCGGACTGCTGGCGCTGGGTCGCCAGCGCCGCGGTGTCGGCGCGCGTGTTGGCCAGTTGCGTCTGCGCCTGCAGCACGTCGGTGCGCGCGGCCTGGCCGGCCGCGTAGCGGTTGTTGGTGATCTCGAGGCTGCGCTCGTAGCCGGCCACCGTGTCGCGCAGCAGCACCAGCTCGGCATCGGCCTCGCGCAGGTTGAAGTACGCGGTGGCCAGCGCGGCCTGCGCCGACAGCTTCGCACCGGCAAGGTCGGCGGCGCCGGCCTGCGCGTTGGCCTGCGCCTGTTCCACGCCAGCTCGCAGACGCCCCCACACGTCGAGCTCCCAGCTGGCGTTGGCCGCGACGCGAAGCGTGGTGACCGTGGGGCTGACCGAGACGCCGCTGCTGGTGGCCACGCCGCCGGAGGTCGCGATGCCGACGCCCGAGCGGGAGGCGCTGGCGGTCAGCTGCAGCTGCGGCCTCAGCTGCGCCTGCTGTCCCGCCACCAGCGCCTGCGCCGCCGCATAGCGCGCCACGGCGGCGGCGACGTTCTGGTTGGTTACCTCCACCTGCGGCAGCATCTCGCTGAGGGTCGGGTCGCCGAACGGCAGCCACCACGGCCCGCGCGCCTGTTCGTCGGCGGGATTGGCCGCATGCCAGCCCGGTGTGCTCGGCGCCTCCTTGAACGACACCGCCTGCATCGCGACTTCGGGCCGCTTGTAGGTCGGCGCCATCGACGTGCAGCCCGCCGTGCCCAACACGACGAGCGACGCCGCGCAGCGTCGCACGCGCAGCGCCGGAACGACTGTGCGCAGCGTGATCCTATGCATGGGCGGCGCGGCTCAGCGCGAACTCGTCGGGCCGGCGTCGGCGCAGGCGATCGAGCAGCAGATACACCACCGGCGTGGTCAGCAGCGTCAGCAACTGGCTGGCGACGAGGCCGCCGATGATCGCGATGCCCAGCGGCTGTCGCAGCTCCGAGCCCTCGCCGAAGCCGATCGCCAGCGGCAGCACGCCCAGGCCCGCGGCGAGCGTGGTCATCAGGATCGGTCGAAAGCGCAACAGGCACGCTTCGCGCACGGCCGCGGTCGGCGTGAGGCCGCGCGAGCGCTCGGCCTCGAGCGCGAAGTCGATGATCAGGATCGCGTTCTTCTTGACGATGCCGATCAGCAGGAACACGCCGACCAGCGCGATCACGGTGAATTCCATGCGCAGCAGCATCAGCGCGAGCACCGCGCCGACGCCGGCCGACGGCAGCGTCGACAGCACCGTCACCGGGTGGATCAGGCTCTCGTAGAGCACGCCGAGCACGATGTAGATCACCACCAGCGCGCCGAGGATGAGCCACAGCTGCTGGCCCTGGGTCTGCTGGAAGTTCAGCGCCGTGCCCGCGAACGCGCCGCGCACGTTGACCGGCATGCCGATGTTGGCCTGCGCCTGCAGCAGCGCCTCCTGCGCCTGGCCGAGCGACACGCCGTCGGCGAGGTTGAACGAGATCGTGGTGGCGATCTCGGTGTCCTGGTGCTGCACCGAGACAGGCGCCGCCCCCTCGCGGAAACGCGCGATCGCGGCCAACGGCACCATCGTGTTGGCCTGCGGGCTCAATGGCGAGGCGGTCGACGCGTCGCGCTGCCCCGGGTTGGCCGATGCGCCGGACCCGGTGCCGGGCGCGCGTGCCGGCAGGTACACGTCGGACAGCGCCGTCGGCCCGCGGGTGTAGCCCGCTGCCCACTCCATGATCACCTTGTACTGGTTGATGTCGCCGTAGATGGTGCTGACCGCGCGCTGGCCGAAGGCGTCGTACAGCGCGGCGTCGATGTCGGTCGCGGTGATGCCGAAGCGCGCCGCGCTGGCCTTGTCGATTTCGACGTAGCTCTCGACGCCATTGTCCTGCTGGTCGGTGTTGACGTCGGTCAGCCTGTTGTCGAGCTTGAGCTCGTCGGCCAGCCGCGTGGCCCAGAGGCGCAGATCGGGCAGGTTGTCGGACTTCAGCGTGTACTGGTACGTGGCCGCGCTGCTGCGTCCGCCGCCGCGCAGCACCTGCACCGGATTGAGGAACGCGCGCAACCCCGTCACCTGGGCCAGCTGGGGCCGCAGCCGCGCGATCACCGCGAACGCGCCGTCCTTGCGCTCGCCGCGCGGCTTGAGGTTGACGAACAGGAAGCCGCCGCCGGCGCGCCCGCCGCCGGTGAAGCCCACCACGGTGTCGACCGCCGGATCGGCATGGATGATGTCGACCACCTGGCGCAGCTTGAGGCCCATCGCCTTGGTGGAGATGCTCTGGTCGGACTGCAGGCCGCCGAAGAACTGCCCGGAGTCCGCCTGCGGGAAGAAGCCCTTGGGCACGTGGATGAACAGGTACACGTTGAGCCCGACGACGAACACCAGGATCAGCATCACCAGCGCCGGGCTGGCCAATGCCCAGTCGAGGCTGCGCGCATAGGTGCGCAGCACCAAGCCCCAGATCGCCGCGCCGGCGCGCGCCAACGGCCCGCGTCGAGCCCCTTCCGGCGCGCGGCCGCCGGCCAGCCACCAGGCGCACATCATCGGCGTGGTGGTCAGCGACAGCACCAGCGACACCAGCACCGCGGCCGACAGCGTGACCGCGAACTCGCGGAACAGCCGCCCGATCTGGCCGCCCATGAACAGCAGCGGAATGAACACCGCCACCAGCGACAGGCTGATCGACAGCACCGTGAAGCCGACCTCGCGCGCGCCCAGCAGCGCGGCCTGCATGCGGTTCATGCCGCTCTCGATGTGGCGCGCCGTGTTTTCAAGAACCACGATCGCGTCGTCGACGACGAAGCCGGTGGCCACCGTCAGCGCCATCAGGCTGAGGTTGTTCAGGCTGTACCCGAACAGGTACATCACGCCGAAGGTGGCCAGCAGCGACGCCACGGTGGCCACCGCCGGCACCAGCGTCGCGCGCAGGCTGCCCAGGAACATGCCGACTACCACCACCACCAGCGCCACCGCGGTCACCAGCGTGAGCTCGATCTCGCGCAGCGACGCGCGGATCGAGTTGGTGGCGTCCGACGCGACGTCGAGCTCGATGTCCTGCGGCAGCTGGGCGCGCAGCTCGGGCACCAGCGCGCGCACCGCGTCGACGGTCTCGATCACGTTGGCGCCGGGCTGGCGCGTGACCAGCACGATGATGGCGGGATTCCCGTTGAACAGTCCCAGCGTGCGCGTGTTCTCGACGCCGTCCTCGACGCTGGCGATGTCGCCGAGCCGGACGGCGGCGCCGTTGCGCCAGGCAACGACAAGCCTTGCGAACTCCGATGCGCGGCGCTCGGGCTTGGGCGTGTACAGCTGCAGCTGACGCTCGTCGCCCTGCAGCACGCCTTGCGGGCGGCTGGCATTGACCGCCTGCAGCGCGGCGCGCACCTCGGCGCTGCCGATGCCGAAGCGCTGCATCGCCAGCGGCTGCAGCTCTACCCGCACCGCCGGCAGCGAGCCGCCGCCGATCTCGACGTCGCCGACGCCGGCGACCTGCGAGATGCGCTGGCTGACGATGTTGGACACCGCGTCGTAGATCTGGCCCGGCGTGCGCGTCTTCGATGTCAGCGCGAGGATGATCACCGGCGCGTCGGCCGGGTTCATCTTGCGGTAGGTGGGGTTGCTGCGCAGCGAGGCCGGCAGGTCGACCCGCGAGGCGTTGATCGCCGCCTGCACCTCGCGCGCGGCGCCGTCGATCTTGCGGCTCAGGTCGAACTGCAGCGTGATGCGAGTCGAGCCCTGCACGCTCGACGACGTCATCTCGTTGACGCCCGGGATGATGCCGAGCCGCCGCTCCAGCGGCGTGGCCACGCTCGAGGCCATCGTCTCGGGGCTGGCGCCGGGCAGCGTCGCGGTCACCGAGATGGTGGGAAAGTCCACCTGCGGCAGCGGCGACACCGGCAGCACGAAGAACGCCGCCACGCCGGCCAGCGCGATGCCGACCGTCATCAGCGTGGTCGCCACCGGGCGTTCGACGAAAGGCTTCGACAGGTTCATGGTGCCTGCAGTGCCTGCGCGCGGCGCGTCTTGCGCCAACGCGCGAGCCGGTCGAAGCCGAGGTAGATCACCGGGGTGGTGAACAGCGTCAGCAGCTGGCTGAGCACCAGGCCGCCGAAGATCGCCAGCCCGAGCGGGCGCCGCAGCTCGGCCCCTTCGCCCCAGCCGAACATCAGCGGCAGCGCGGCGAACAGCGCCGCCAGCGTCGTCATCAGGATCGGCCTGAAGCGCATCAGCGCCGCCTGGCGGATCGCCTCCAGCGGCGGTTTGCCCTCGTGCCGCTCGGCGTCGATCGCGAAGTCGATCATCATGATCGCGTTCTTCTTGACGATGCCGATCAGCAGGATGATGCCGATCACGCCGATCACGCCGAGGTCGTGGCCGCCGATCGTCAGTGCCAGCAGCGCGCCGACGCCCGCGGACGGCAGCGTCGACAGGATCGTCAGCGGGTGGATGTAGCTCTCGTAGAGCACGCCGAGCACGATGTAGACGCAGACCACCGCGGCCAGGATCAGCCACAGCTGGTTGGCCAGCGAGCTCTCGTACGCGCCGGCGGCGCCGAGGAACGTGAGCGACAGCCCCGGGGGCAGGCCGATGTCCTTGGCCGCCTGGCGGATCGCGTCGACCGACTTGCCCAGCGCCACGCTCGGCGCGGTGTCGAAGCCGATCGTCGTCGCCGGGTACTGCGCGACGCGCGTCACCTGCAACGGTGCCGGTGCCTCGCGCACGGTGGCGATCGCCGACAGCGGCGTGCTGCTGCCGTTGCCGGCCTTCAGGCGAAGCGTGGCCAGCGCATCGGGCGTCGTGACCACGCCCGGCCTCGATTCGAGGATCACGCGGTACTGGTTGGTCTCGGTGAAGATGGTCGAGACGATGCGCTGGCCGAACGCGCTGTACAGCGCGTCGTCGATCGCGCTGGCGGTGATGCCGAGCCGCGCCGCGGTGTCGCGGTCGATGTCGATGAACGCGGCCGGGCCGGTAGCTCCGGCGTCGGTGGTGGCGTTGCGCACCTGCGGCGTCTGCTGCAGACGCTGCACGAGCTTGAGCGCCCACTCGGTCACCGACGCGGTGTCGGCGCCCTCGAGCGACACGCGGAATTCGGTGGGGCCGCCCTCGGCGTCGATCGTCAGGTCCTGCGTCGGCTGCAGGTACAGCGTGATGCCCGGCACTTGGCCGACGCGCTCGCGCAACCGCTGCATCACCGTGGCCTGGTCGTCGCGCTGGCTCTTGGGCCTGAGGTTTACCAGCATGCGGCCGGTGTGCAGCATCGTGTTGTTGGCCGCGTCGACACCGACGAACGACGCCAGCGTCGCCACCGCGGGGTCGGCAAGGATCGCCTCGGCCGCGGCGTTCTGCAGCTCGCGCATGCGCGAGAACGACACGCCTTGCGGCGCTTCGACGCGTGCCTGCAGTTGCCCGGTGTCCTGCGTCGGAAACAGGCCCTTGGGAATCCACACGTACAGCAGCACCGTCAGCATCAGCGTGGCCAGTGCCAGCAGCAGCGTCGCACCCTGGTGCCGCAGCACGGCACCGAGCCAGCTGTCGTAGCCGGCGATCACGCGGTCGATCAGGCGTTGCACCGCTGCACCGAGGCGGCTGGTGCCGCGCTGCGCGTCGCCCAGCCAGCGCGCCGACATCATCGGCACCAGCGTCAGCGACACCACCGCCGAGATGAGGATCGTGATCGCCAGCGTCACCGCGAACTCGCGGAACAGCCGGCCGACCACGTCGCCCATGAACAGCAGCGGGATCAGCACCGCCACCAGCGACACGGTGAGCGAGATGATCGTGAAGCCGATTTGTTGCGCACCTGCCATCGCGGCTTGGAGAACGATGTCTTGGCTTCGACGGGAGGCTAGCGGGCTGTTCTCGCCGGCTTCGCCGGTTTGATGTGCATCACTTGCTGGAATGTTTTGGCTTCGGCCGGGCGCTAGCGCGCCCTTCGCGCCGGCTTCGCCGGCATGAGCCTGCGCCGAAACATTTCTCGCCACCTCGAGGTGGCGAGAAATGTTTTCCAACATCACGATCGCGTCGTCGACCACGAAGCCGGTGGCGATCGTCAGCGCCATCAGGCTCAGGTTGTTGAGGCTGTAGCCGAGCAGAACCATCAGCCCGCAGCTGCCGATGAGCGAGATCGGAACCGCGATGCTGGCGATCACCGTGGCGCGCAGGCTGTGCAGGAAGAAGAAGATCACCAGCACCACCATCAGCACGGCCAGGCCGAGCTCGATCTGCACGTGCATCACCGACGCGCGGATGCCGGTGGTGCGGTCGCTCAGCACCTCGACCTGCAGCGCCGCCGGCAGTTGCGTGCGCAGCAGCGGCACCTGCGCCTTGATCGCATCGACCGTGCTGATCACGTTGGCGCCCGGCTGGCGCTGCACGTTCATGATGATCGCGGCAGCCAGGCGGCGATCGGTGCCGGGCAGACAGTCGCTGCGCACCTGCTGGGCTGGCTCGGCCGCGGGGCAGTCCGTGCCCGCCCAGGCGCCGAGCTGCGTGTTCTCGGCGTCGTCGACCACGCGCGCCACGTCGGACAGGCGCACCGGGGCCTCGTTCTTGTAGGTGACGATCAGGTTGCGATAGTCGGCCGCGGTGAGCAACTGGTCGTTGGCGTTGATGTTGTAGCCGCGGGTGGGGCCGTCGAAGCTGCCCTTCGCGCTGTTGGCATTGGCCGCAGCGATCGCGCTGCGCAGCGTGTCGATGCCGATGCCCTTGGCCGCCAGCGCCTGCGTGTCGGCCTGGATGCGCACCGCCGGGCGCTGGCCGCCGGCCAGCGTGACCAGACCGACGCCCGGCACCTGGCTGATCTTCTGCGCCAGCCGCGTGTTGACCAAGTTCTGCACCTCGGTCAGCGGCATCGAGTTGGAAGTGATCGCCAGGGTCAGCACCGGCGCGTCGGCCGGATTGACCTTGGCGTACACCGGTGGCGCCGGCAGGTCGGCCGGCAGCAGCGAGCCGGCGCCGTTGATCGCGGCCTGCACCTCCTGCTCGGCGACGTCCAGCGGCAGCGTCAGCGCGAACTGCAGCGTGATGATCGAGACGCCCGATGCGCTGGTGGAGTTCATGCGGTTCAGCCCGGCCATCTGGCCGAACTGCCGCTCCAGCGGCGCGGTGACGACGCGGCTCATCACCTCGGGGCTGGCGCCGGGGTACAGGGTCTGCACCTGGATCGTCGGGTAGTCCACCTGCGGCAGCGCCGACAGCGGCAGCAGCCGCAGGCCCACCAGGCCCGACAGCACGATGGCCAGCATCAGCAAGCCGGTGGCCACCGGCCGCTCGATGAACAGGCGCGACGGGTTCACGGCTGGCGGGCCAGGTTCAGAGTGCCGGCGCCGAGGCCGCGCGGTCACCCCGCTGTGGTCGCGACGCGCCGCGCGGCCCGCTGGCACCGCCGGGCCACGATGCGCCGCGCGGCGCTGACGCGGCTCGCGCGCCGGCGAGGTCGGCGGCCAGCTGCACGCTGGCGCCGTCCTTCAGCCGGTCGGCACCTTCGGTGACCACCGGCTCGCCGGCCTGCAGCCCGCTGGCGATGACCACGCGGTCGGCGGTGGCCGTGCCGCGCTTGACGTTGCGCTGGCTCACCGTGCGGTCGGCGTTCAGCACGTAGACGAAATCGCCTTCGGGGCCGTTGCGCAGCGCGCTGACCGGCACCACGACCGCATCGGCGATGGTGCGCAACTCGAGCTGCAGGTTGACGAACTGGTTCGGGAACAGCAGCCCGTTGGCGTTGGCGAAGCGCGCCTTGCCCTTCACGGTGCCCGTGGCGGTGTCGACCTGGTTGTCGAGCGTCGCGAAGCGGCCCGCCTCCAGCAGCGTGCTGCGCGTGCGGTCGAACGCGCGTGCCGGCAGCGCACCGCCGGCCAGACGCTGCAGCACCTCTTGCACGCGGTCCTGCGGAATCGTGAACTGCACGTCGATCGGCGACAGCTGCGTGATCACCGCCACGCCGTTGGTGTCGGTGGCGCTGATCAGGTTGCCGGGGTCGACCGCGCGCAAGCCCACGCGTCCGGCCACCGGCGCGACGATGCGCGCGTACTCGAGGTTCAGCTTCGCGGTGCCCTCGTTGGCGCGGTCGGTGATCACGGTGCCCTCGAGCTGCTTGACCAACGCTTCCTGGGTGTCGACGTCCTGCCGCGCGATCGAGTCCTGCGCCAGCAGGGTGCGGTAGCGCTCGAGCGTCAGGCGTGCGTTCTGCAGCTGGGCCTCGTCGCGCTCGCGTGCGCCGGTGGCCTGCAGCAACGCCAGCTGGAACGGCCGCGGGTCGATCTGCGCCAGCAGCTGGCCCTTGGTGACCATCTGCCCCTCGGTGAACAGAACCTGCGTCAGCACGCCCGACACCTGCGGCCGCACTGTCACGGTGGCCAGTGGCGTCACCGTGCCCAGCGAGTCGAGCAACACCGGCACGTCGGCTCGGCGCGCACGCACCACCGCCACCGTGCTCGGCGGTGCGGCTGCGCGTCCGCCGAAGCCGCCGCGCCCGCCCATCGGGCCGGCCGGTGCCGCGGCGCCGGCGCTTGGCGCCGCGGCAGGGCGGTGGCTGAGGTACCACGCCAGCGCCGCCAGCGCGGCCAGGCCGACCAAGACGACCAGCGTGCCGCGCCAGCGGCGGGGTTTGCCGGGCGGGGTGGATGACGGTGGTTCGATGGAGGGATTCGTCATGTACGGTCGGGCGATGCCGAGACGATGCCCGGCCGATGTAAACAGGGCCCGTTGCGCATTGTTAAGGCATTGTTGCGCCTGGGGCGACCGTGAGCGCCGTCCGTGACGGATTCCGGTGCATGCCGGATCGGGCCGATGCGGCATCGGCGCACGCCGCTCGCTACCATCGCGCCTTCACGACCCGATCCATCGCATGGACAACGTCTTCGGTTTTCGTCTGCCACACCTGCTGCTGCCGCGGCCGGGCATCGACCTGCGCAAATGGGCCGTGATCGCCTGCGACCAGCACACGGCCGAGCCCGATTACTGGCAGCAGGTGGCGCGCGAGGTCGGCGATGCGCCGTCGACGCTGCACCTGATCTTTCCCGAGGTCTACCTCGGCGCTGCCGACAGCGACGCACGCATCGCGCGCATCCAGCAGGCGATGCGTCGCTACCTTGCCGACGGCCTGTTCGTCGAGCACGTTGGCCCGGTGCTGGTCGAGCGCACGGTCGGCGGCCGCACCCGCCGCGGGCTGATGCTCGAGCTCGACCTCGAGCGCTACGACTACGGCGCCGCGTCGAGCAGCCTGATCCGGCCCACCGAGGGCACGATGGTCGCGCGGCTGGCGCCTCGCATCGCGGTGCGGCGCGGTGCACCGCTGGAGCTGCCGCACATCCTGGTGCTGATCGACGACCCGCAGTGCACGGTGATCGAGCCGCCGGCCGCGCGCCGGTCCGCGCTGCGGACGTTGTACCAGACCGATCTGATGTGCGGCGGCGGCCACGTGGCGGGGCATGCGCTCGATGCCACGCTCGGCGCGCAGGTGGTGCGTGCGCTGCAGGAGCTGGCCGACCCGCGCGCCTTCGCCGCACGCTACGGCGTGCCGTCGACCACGCCGGTGATGCTGTTCGCGATGGGTGACGGCAACCATTCGCTGGCCACCGCCAAGGCGATCTGGGACGAGGCCAAGGCGCGGGTCGGCATGGACCATCCCAGCCGCTGGGCACTGGTCGAGGTGGTCAACATCCACGATCCGGCGCTCGACTTCGCGGCCATCCACCGGCTGCTCTTCGGCGTAACGGGCGACGTGCGGCAGGCGCTGGCGCAGGCGTTCGGTGCGCGCGTCACCTGCACCGACGTGCCGTCGGCGGCGGCGATGCGCGCACGCGTGACCGCAGCCGCGGGCGGTGCACGCCTCACGGCGGGGCTGATCGGGCCCGGTGCACGCTTCTCGGTGGTGGAGATCGCCGAGCCGCCGTCGACGTTGGCGGTGGCCACGTGGCAGCCGTTCATCGACGGCCTGATCGAGCGCGGCCTCGCCCGCGAGGTCGACTACGTGCACGGCGACGACGCGCTGGAGCGCCTGGCGCAGCAACCCGGGCACGTCGGCGTGCACCTGCCGGCGATCGGCAAGAGCGAGCTGATGCGCCGCGTCGTGCACGACGGGCCAACGCCGCGCAAGACGTTCTCGATGGGCGAGGCCCACGAGAAGCGCTTC
This sequence comes from Burkholderiaceae bacterium, assembly GCA_035455385.1. GTDB lineage: Bacteria > Pseudomonadota > Gammaproteobacteria > Burkholderiales > Burkholderiaceae_C > JAEUPI01. The sequence continues at coordinate 1,594 of DATIFD010000084.1, read as the reverse complement.
TACATCGAGGCACGGCGCATCGCCTGAGGCGCTGCCGTCAGTGGCCGACGATGGCGCCGCGCATCTGGCCGAGGATCGCCAGCGACTCGCGCCGCTCGCGCGTCGGCACCTTGAATTTGTCGAACGATTGCGCGATGTCGTTGGTCATCGCGTCGAATTCGTCGTCGCGGATCTGCATGCCGTCGTGCGCGTCGGCCATGTTGCGCCCCTTGTAGACGCACGGTCCGCCGGCGCGCGCACACACCAGGTCGACCAGGTTGCGCTTCAGGTGATCGGGGTTGGCGGCGCCGAAGCGCTGGCTGATGCGCGGGTCGGCGGCGATGCGGCCCAGGGCGTCGTCGAGCATCGCGGCGATCGCGGCCTGGCCGCCCAGCCGCTCGTACAGGCTGGCGCCGGGCGCCGGTGGCGACGCCGTGCAGCCCGCGAGCAGCCACAGGCTCCAGGGCAGCGCGGCGAGGAGGGCGCGCGCGAGGCGGCGGTGTGGCATGGGCGGCGGCAGCGGCGGTCGGGGCGACAGTGTGCACCGGCGGGCGCCGCCGCGCTCACGCCGCGCGCGGCGGCAGCAGGTACAGCGTCAGCGCGAAGATCACGTACACCATCAACAGCAGCACGCCGACGAACCAGGCCGAGCGGCCGCTGTTTGTGACCAGCGACGCGGTCATCGTCGCGATCAGCATCATCAGCACGGCGCCGGGCCAGAACTGCAGGTCCATCGGCGCCGGGCCGACCAGGTAGCTCAGCAGCACCAGCACCGGCGCGACGAACAGCGCGATCTGCGACGCGCTGCCCAGCGCGATGCCGACGCTCAGGTCGAGCCGGTCCTTGCGTGCGCCGGAGAACGCGGCGGCCATCTCCGCGGCGCCGCCGACCAGCGCAACGACGATGAAGCCGACGAAGGCCGGCGTCATGCCGAACGATTGGGCCGCCTGCTGCACCGAGGCGACGAACACCTCGCTGACCAGTGCCACCAGCACGGTGACCACGGCCAGCGTCGCCAGCGCGACGCCGATCGGCCACGGCTGCTCGGCGTCTTCACCGTGCCCGGCGCTGGCGAACAGCTCGCGGTGCGTCTTCAGCGAGAACAGCATGCTCAGCGCATAGGCGGCGATCAGCAGCACGGCGAGGCCCACGCTCAGCTGCGACGCGAAGGCGTTGCCGCGAGTACCGTCGATGTCGGCAACCGCCGAAGGCACCAGCAGCGCCACCGTCGCCAGGAACAGCAGCGCCGCCTGCACGCGTGCGCTGATGCGGTTGTACTCCTGCGTGTGGTGCTTCAGGCCACCGAGCAGGAACGATGCACCGAGCATGAACAGCGTGTTGGTGACGATAGCGCCGGCGATCGACGCCTTCACCAGCATGATCTCGCCGGCGCGCAGCGCCGAGATCGCGATCACCAGCTCGGTCAGGTTGCCCAGCGTGGCGTTGAGCAGGCCGCCCACGGCGTCGCCGGTCTTGGCGGCCACCGATTCGGTGGCGTGGCTAAGGAGCGTGGCGAGCGGCACGATCGCAAGCACCGAGAGCACGAACAGCAGCGTGTGCGAGTCCGGCGCCAACGACTCGCCCGCCAGGACCACCGGGACGAAGACCAGCAGCC
>DATIFD010000083.1:0-3366 GCA_035455385.1 Burkholderiaceae bacterium | reverse complement strand
GCATCTCGTCGCCGCGCACGCCCTCGGCCAGCACGCTGCGAAAGCCGTGGTCCTTTTCCAGCAGGCGCGCAGCGTCTTCGCGGGCGCGGCCGTCCTGCTCCAGTTGGCTCCACAGCAGCCGCTCACCGGTGCGCAGCTCCTGCGTGATCGACACGTCGGCGTTGCTGGCGATGCTGTGGCTGATCAGCGCGAAGCTCGCCAGCTGCACCACCAGCAGCAGCGCGAGGAACAGCGCCACGATGCGACCCTCCAGGCGCCTGACGTTGACGAAGTCCGGCAGCCGCATCGCGTCAATCGGCCTTCAGCCGCAGCGCCAGCTCGGTCGTGCCGCCGTCGCTGCCGACCCGCAGCGGCTGGCTGCGCAGCGTCGGGCCGTCGAGCAACGGGTGCCAGTACAGCAGACGGTGCTGGCCGGGGGGCAGGTCCATGTGCACCGTTCCGGCGCTGTCGGACTTGGCGAACCGCGGCGTGTCGACGACCACGATGTGCGCGCTCATGCGGTCGTGGATGTTGCAGCCGAGCGTCGCCACGCCGGGCTTGTCGAACACTTCGGGCCTGGCGGGCGTGCCGGTGTAGAGCTTGATGTCGAACGTCTTGGTCGCGGAGAAGGAGTAGACGTGGTGGCGCACGGTGTCGAAGTTCGGAAAGCTCACCGCGGTGCCGGTCTGGATCACCAGCACGTAGGGCTGGAACTGCCGCTGGCGCTGCGCCATCTGCGCCATCGTCTGCGGCGGCGCCTGTGAGGGTTGTCCGTTCACCTCCACCGCGATCGCTGCGTCGGCCAGCGGCCGCCCGGAGTCGTCGCGCACCTGCACCGTCCACGCCACCGCGTGCGCCGCCGTCGCCAGGGCCAACGAGGCGGCGAGAGGCGGCGCCCGCCGGATCCAGCTCGCCGCGCGCTCACGTGTGCGGCGGGATGCCGGCCGCTTGCGGCGCGCTGAACTGCGTTCGGCCGGTGGTGACGTTTGCACGGCGGCGATGGCGGGGTCGGTGTGTCGGCATTGTGGGCATCCGCCGTGCCGGGCCCGACGTGGAAATGCGGCACTTTTGCGCCGTATCCGCTCGCCGTGGGCACGCCGCTTTGCGCTGGCGTGCGCCGATGTGGCGGATGACGCGCGAGGCCATCGACCGGCAGACCCGGCTGCCAGGCTTCATGGTTGTGCAACCAGTTGTGCCGGCGCGCGCCCGGGCCGCGGCGGCGTGGTCGCCAGACGCTATGCTGATCCGCATCGCGCTGCGCAATGGAGTTCACATGAGGGTCACCAAGGCAGTCTGGATCGGCATCGCCGGGTGGATGGTCGCCATCGCACCGTGCTACGCCGAGAGCCTGGCGTCGTCGGCGTCGAGTGCGGGCTCGTCGGCGTCGAGCGCCGGCTCGGCGTCGTCGGGCAGCGTGTCGGACTCGCTGAACCAGTCGAGCAAGAGTTCGACGGGCACCACCACGACGGCCGACGGCGACTACCGCGTGATCGACGTGGCCGAACCGGCCGCGCGTCCCGGCATGCTGCTGCTGACGCTGCGCGGCGCCGTGGCCGAGCAGGAGTTCACGCTGACGCTGCCGCGCCAGGCGCTGGCGCCGCGCGGCATCGCGGCCGGCGACGTGGTGCGGGTGCGCAACCGGGACTTCGGGCTGGAATTCGCGCGCGCCGACGGCAGCGGTGCGCGCGAACCGTTCTTCCTCGTGCTGCATGACGACTGGCAGCGCGAGCTCGCAGCGCATCCGGTGAGTCTCTGACAAGGAGGCTCGCGGTGCGCGGCGGGTGGCTGGCCGCTGCCGGCCTGTGGCTGGCCTTGGGGTTCGGTGCGACGGCCGCGCACGCGGCCTTGCCGTCGCTGCGCTTGTGCGATCAACCCGAGCCGCTGAGCGCGCAGCAACAGAGCCGGCTGCTGCAGTTCGCTGCCATCGTGCGGCGCGAGCTCGAGGCCGGCGGCGACGACGTGGCGCTGGTCGCGCGCTCGGGCATCGACCTGAGCCGCTTTCACCTGCGCTATTCGCACGCCGGCATCAGCCTGAAGGCCAGCGGCAATTCGCCGTGGTCGGTGCGGCAGCTCTACTTCGCCTGCGACGAAGGCCGGCCGCGCCTGTACGACCAGGGTCTTGCGGGGTTCGTGCTCGGCACCGACGAGCCAGGCATCGGATTCATCTCGATCGTCTGGCTGCCGGCCGAGCAGGCCGCGGCGCTGCAGCGCGGCGCGCTCGACAACGCCCGGGCGCTGCGCCTGCTGGCGGCCGACTACAGCGCCAACGCCTACCCGTTCAGCGTGCGCTACCAGAACTGCAATCAGTGGGTGATCGAGCTGCTCGCCGCGAGCTGGGGCGACCTGCCCGACAGCGAGCAGTTGCGGTCGCGCGCGCAGGCCTGGCTGTCGGCTCGGCACTATCGGCCACAGACCATCGACGTCGGCTCGCACGCGGTGATGTTCGCCGGCCAGTTCGTGCCGTGGGTTCACCTCGACGATCACCCCGAAGCCGACCGCTACGCGCTGCGCCTGCGCACCAGCGTGCCCACATCGATCGAGTCGTTCGTGCACGACCAGGCGCCGGCCGCGCGCCGCGTCGAGCTGTGCCACGACGGCCAGCGCGTGGTGGTGCGTCGCGGCTGGCGGCCGCTCGCCGACTGCCGCCCCGAGCCGGGCGACCAGGTGCTCGCACTGCAGTGAGCCAGCGCGCGGCGAGCGGGCCGCGTATGCTGTGGCGCTCTGCGAGGACGATGCCGATGCCTGCCGCGGCCCGACCGTTCCGACTGCACGTGCCCGATGCGGCGCTGGCCGATCTGCGCGATCGCCTGACGCGCACGCGCTGGCCCGACGAGGCGCCCGGGCAACCTTGGGCCTACGGCACGTCGGTCGCCTACCTGCGCGAGCTCGTCACCTACTGGCGCGAGCGCTTCGACTGGCGCGCGCAGGAGGCGCGGCTCAATGCGCTGCCGCAGTTCAAGGTGCCGCTCGCGGGCATCGAGCTGCACTACCTGTGCGTGCCCGGGCAGGGCCCCGATCCCTGTCCGCTGCTGCTGTCGCACGGCTGGCCGGGCTCGGTGTTCGAGTTCGTCGAGCTGATTCCGCGCCTGACCGACCCGGCGCGTTTCGGCGGCGACCCGGCCGATGCCTTCACGGTGGTGGCGCCGTCGCTGCCGGGCTACGGTCTGTCGTTCGCGCCGGGGCAGGCGCGCTTCGGCGTCGAGGCGATCGCCGACGTCTTTGCGCAGCTGATGACCGAGGTGCTCGGCTTCCCGCGCTTCGCGGCGCAGGGCGGCGACTGGGGCGCGTTCGTCACGACGCGGCTCGGCGCGGTGCACGCCCACAAGCTGATCGGCATCCACGTCAACCTGCTCGCGGTGCGGCGCGACCCGAAGGTGCTGGCCAGCC
>DATIFD010000082.1:0-3898 GCA_035455385.1 Burkholderiaceae bacterium | reverse complement strand
CGATCAGGTATCGAAACCCCACGCCGTACGCGGTGGTGTCGGTGCCGTCGGAGAAGCTGCTCGTCGCGCCCCACGCCTTGCCGGCGCCCACGAAGCCGGTGGCCGCCCAGCGCGGTGTCACGTTCCAGCGCAGCTCGGTCTCGAGCACGCCGGTGCGGCGGTCCTGCAACCGCGCGACCGGCACGCCGCGCAGGTCGACGAACGGCAGCATGTAGAACGGCACCTGTCCGCTGGCAGCGCGTCCATCGACGCGACCGGCGACCACGAACTCGTGGCCGACCGGGAAGTACATGAACGCATGCGCGCGGTACGACTGGAAGCGCGTGTCGCTGCCCCAGTCGGGGTCGTAGAACGTGGCGTCGAGGCTGCCGGTCCAGCCGCGCGACGGCGTGAAGATGTTGTCGCGCGTGTCGACCTCCAGCGACAGGCCCAGCCCCGAGGCGCGGTTGGCGCGCTCGAGGTTGCTCAGCGCGGGCGCGCCCTCGACGTCGAAACGATTGGTCAGGTCGAGGTAGTTCCAGCGCCCGACGAACCAGACGTCGCTGCGCCCCAGCCGCACCATGCCCTCCTGCACCGAGACCCAGCCGTCGAGGTTGTACGACAGCGGCCGCGCGTTGCCGCCGATGCCGTAGAAGTCGAGGTTGACGCTGGTGCGACCGACCCCGCCGCGCCAGCGGTAGCGGCCGTCGTCGAAGGTGACCATGCCGCCGGCCATGCCGATCCAGGTGCCGTTCTCGGTGGCGGCGCCGCCGATGGCGTAGATGTCCGGCGGCGTCAAGCGACCGTCCTCGCCCTGGCGGCTGGACATCTCGCGGATCGATTCGCGAAAGAAGGTCGCCACGACGCCGCCACCGAAGCCGACCGCCGGCTCGGTGATGACGATCGGCACCGGCAGGAAGCCCTTGCGGTCGAGCAGCCACTCCGACAGGTCGAACTGGCCGTCGTCGGGGTCCTTGAGCTGGTCGAGCCAGCTGCCGGCACGCGCGCCGCCGGCGAACAGCAGCAGGACGAGCAGGCCCGGCACCAACCTGCGCAGCCTGTGCGCGATGGCCGGACGGGTCATCGAAGGGTTCATCGTGCGCGGGGCAGTCGACGCGTGGCCATGCATTCTGGCGTGGTCGGTCGCGCTGGATGTTGACACCGCTCCAGTCCGCACCGACGCCCGTGACGGGCGTACCAAACCGTGGTACACCGCGATCCCCCGACACAGGTTGGCAACCATGGCACGAACTGCATCGCTCCTTCTGCTGTTGGCCGGGCTGCTGGTGGGCGCACGCGTGGCGGCCGCCGGCATGTACAGCGAACCTTATGCGCTGTTCGAACCGCACGAGCGCTCGCAGGTGCAGGAACAGCAGCCGGCGTTCATCATGTCGATCGATGGCAAGAGCCGCGGCATCAAGGACAACAGCGACCCGGTGACACCGGGCAAGCACCGCGTCGAGCTCAGCCTGCCGGGCCCGAGGGGAATGAGCCAGCCGAAGTATCAAACGATCGAGGTCGACGCCAAGCCGTGCGTGCGCTACCGCTTCGCCGCGCGCCGCGATTCGCCGACCGCGCGCGACTGGTACGCGACGATCGAATCGACCGAGCCGATCGGCGAGTGCCTGAAGAAGTTTCCCGACGTGAAGGTCGAGCTCAAGAAGTAGGCACGCTCGCGTCGGCGCTCACCAGCGAAACACCGCCGCGATGCCGGGGCCGCTGAAATTGAGCGACTCGGTGACGCTGCCCGACTTCATCCGGTAGTCGACGTAGCGCCACGCACCGACCACGTCACCCCAGCCGAACGAATAGCCCGCGCCGGCCATCGCCTGCCAGGTGAACTTCGACTCGCCGGTGCCGACGTCGAGGTAGTACGGCACGAACCACCTGCCGCCCTGGCCGAGTGCCGCGCGCCCCTTGACGCCGACGATCGCATCCCAGTTCTGCTGCCGGGCCTCGCGGCTGCCCGCGCGGTCGGCCGCCGCGATCGAGCCGACGTTGCCGCTCAGGTGCCAGGTGAGCGATTCCTTGATCTGGAGCATGCGCGTGCCGCCGAGCACGTCGAGCCGGTAGGTCGGCGTCGACACTGCGCGCCAGGTGCCGGCCAGCGTCCACAGCCAGCCACGCAGGCTGTAGTCGGTCTGCGCGCTGACGTCCACTGGCAGCACGCCGCCGATGGCGATGCCGCGTGACCCCGTGCGCGTGTCGCCGAAGTCGAGGTAGATGGCGTCGGTGAACACGCCCCACGGTCCCTTCTGCGCCTCGAGCGAGCCCATGAAGGTGAACTGGAAGTCCTCGAGCAGCTTCGAGCCGTCGATGCTGACGGGGCTGTCACCGCCCGTCGGGGGAAACGTCGTCGTGCCGCCGATACTCGGCAGGTACAGGTACAGGCTGCCCTGGAACTTCCAGTCGTCGCCGCTTTGCGCGCGCGACACGGCGGGCGTCAGCAGCGCCGCGGTGCACGACAGCACCGCGGCACCGCGCAGGACCGTCATGGCCCGCGCCGGCGCGTCAGAACGCGCCGTTGATGTAGAGGGTCGGGCCCTTGAACGTGTACCTCACCTCGCCGGTGAAGTCGCTCTTGGTGGCTTCGAGCTTGTAGTCGACGTAGCGGTAGCCGGCGCCGATGCCGAAGTTCTTGGTCACGCGCCAGTCGACGCCACCCATCCAGTTCATCAGCCGGCCGTCGTAGTCCTGGTACTTCAGCGACAGGAAGTCGACACGGCCGCGCAGGATCACCTGCGGTGCGATCAAGTAGCTGCCGTAAAGGCCCACGGTCGGCAGCGGCACCAGAGCGTCGTGCGACTCACGCTGGAAGCTCGTGCCGGTCAGGATGCCGGTACCCGTCCCCGACAACTGGGTCTTGAAGTCGGTGACGTGCAAACCGAACGCGAGGCCGGCCTCGGCCTGCTGGTTGCGCAGCCACGACCAGCCGCCCACGAGGCGGTACACCGTCGAATCGAACTTGGACTCGATGTTCGCCCCGGCGAGGTACGTCGTGTCGCCCCAATTGATGTCGCGCGTCAACGTCTTGTTCGCCGTGCGCTTAAGGTCGTAGTACTCAAACTCGATGCGCCAGTTCTCGCCGAGCCGCATGCCCAGGTTGATGTACGGAGTGCCCTTGCGATCGGTGAGGTCCAGCTCGTCCTCGAGGTTGATCGTCGTACCCGGGCGGGCGGTGGCCGTGGCGTCGATGTGTGCCGTGGAGCTGATGGTCGGGTAGAAGTATTCCAACCCGAACCAGTAGCGGTCCTGCGGCCCCTCGGCGAAAGCCGTGACCGAGCCACACGCCAGCGCTGCCGCCACGGCAACGCGCCGCCACGAAAGATCCATTGTTCGCGCACCCATCTTCAGCTCCTCGCAACCGAGGGTCCCAACTGCTGACCCCTCCGAGTGGACGGCGATCGGAAATCGCCTTTAGGCGAGCATAACCGAGCACCCCGAGCTTCGGCTTGTCCTGAGTCAATTGCGCAACCGCGGGGAAACCTGGATGCCGCCTGCTTGGGAGCCGACACACGCATTCGACCGTGTCGACCCGTTCCGGGGCCGCCGCCGGCAGTGGGCGGCAAGGGTTGCATGCGCCGCCCAGCCGCAGGAAAAGCAAAGGGGCCACTGACGTGGCCCCCTCGACGCTGGAGGTGGCTCAGGCGGCTGCCCCGGCGCGACGCGAGGCGCGACGCGCGCGGCTGACCACCGTCTTGGCGCCCCTCGCGGCCTTCGCCCCGGCCTTGGCGGCCACCGGACGGGTCACGCGCTGCGACAGGCGGCGCGACGCATCGTCGACACGGCCGGCGATGCGCAGCGACAACCGGGCCATCGGCAGGTTGATCCTGCGGATCGCATCGACCACCATCATGTCCTGCGCCCACGCGGTGCGCCGGCCGAACGCCTCGATGCCCCGCACGGTGCGGCCCGACAC
>DATIFD010000081.1:0-18320 GCA_035455385.1 Burkholderiaceae bacterium | reverse complement strand
CAGCACGCCTTCGAGCACTGCGCGGCCTGTGCGCTGCACCTGCAGGCCGCGTCACCACCGCCAGCACAGACCGCCACGGTGGCTTATGGCGACCTGACGCACGCGGTCCCCACCGCGTTCCTGGGCGCCCCGCGCACGCTGCACGCGTGGGCGCCGGAACAGCCCAGAGCACCGCCGGCCTGCTGAGCGCGCCAGCGGCGCTGCCGCCCGTGCCGTCGCCGCGTGCGTCGCTGCGGCCCCGATCGTGCGACCGCGCCACGCCCCGAGCGAGATCGGCAGTGGGGCGCGGCCGTTCCCACCATTGACCAACCCCAAGGAAATCACCATGACCCTTCGAATCCGTCACGCCCTCGCTGCCGCCGCGCTGCTCGCGCTGAGCATGCCCTCGTTCGCCCAAACGACCGTCAAGGACCCCTGGGTGCGCGGCACGGTCGAGCAGCAGAAGGCCAGCGGCGCGTTCATGCAGATCACCAGCGCGAACGGCGGCAAGCTGGTCGCGGCCAGCTCGCCGGTGGCCGGTGTGGTCGAGATCCACGAGATGGCGATGGAAGGCAACGTGATGAGGATGCGCGCTGCCCCGGGTCTCGAACTGCCCGCCGGCAAGACCGTCGAGCTCAAGCCCGGCGGCTACCACGTGATGCTGATGGACCTGAAGCAGCAGCTCAAGGCGGGCGAGACCGTGCCGCTGAGCCTGGTGGTCGAGGGCAAGGACGGCAAGCGCGAGACGGTCGAGGTGAAGGCACCGGTGCGTGCGCTCGGCGCCGACGCGCACGACGTCAAGAAGCAATGAGCCCGCGCGCACAAGGCAGTCCACTGCGGACTGCCTTGTGGCTCGCGAAGGACCGGCCGCGCTACAGCGCGCAGCGCACCGCCTTCGCGCCGAGCGGCTCGACCAGCACCCCCGGCGCGATGCCCACCAGATAGCCGCGCCGCCCGCCGTTGATCAGGATGCGCGGCAGCTCGAGCACGCTCGCCTCGACGAACACGCGCAGCGCCTTGCGCGTGCCGAACGGCGACGTGCCGCCCACCTGGTAGCCGCTGGCGCGCTGTGCCTCGTCGGGCGTGCACGGCGCGACGCTCTTGACGCCGATCTCGCGCGCGAGGTTCTTGGTGCTGACCTCGCGGTCACCGTGCATCAGCACGATCAGCGGCTCGGCGCGCTCGTCGCGCATCACCAGCGTCTTGACCACCGCGTGCTCGTCGACCCCGAGCTGCCGGGCCGACTCGGCGGTGCCGCCGCGGTCGACGTAGTCGTAGACGTGCTCGCTGAACGGCACCCCGTGCGCGCGCAGCCACTCGGTGGCCGGCGTCGCGCTGACGTGCTTGTCTCGCTTGGCCATCGCAGTGAGCGCCGGGCCGACATCACTGCGCCGGGTCGCGCATCTGCCAGCGGACGGCGTCGATCTTCGCCAGCAGGTCGGGCTGCAGCGTCGTGCCCCAGGCGTCGAGGCATTCGTCGAGCTGTGCCACCGTGGTCACGCCGAGCAGCGTGCTGGCGACGCGCCAGTTGCCGTAGACGAAGGCCAGCGCCATGCGAGTCGGCGTCAAGCCCGCCTCGCGAGCCAGCGCGTTGTAGCGGCGCGCCGCCGCCAGCGTCTCGGCGCGGCCCCAGCGCTGCGCGCGCATGCTGGCGAAGCGCGCCAGGCGGCCCATCTGCGGGCGCTCGGCGTCGGGGCCTGTTTCGTCGTACTTCCCGGTCAACGTGCCGAAGCCGAGCGGCGAATACGCCAGCAGCGACACGCCGGTGCGGTGCATCGCCTCGTCCAGGCCGTTGTCGACCACGCGGTTGACCAGCGTGTACGGGTTCTGCACGCTGACCACGCGCGCCAGACCGTGCGCCTCGGCCACGCGGATGAACTCACTCAGCCCCCACGGCGTCTCGTTCGACAGCCCGATGTGGTGGACCTTGCCGGCGCGCACCAGCGCGGTCAGCGCCTGCAGCTGGTCGTGGATCGACGTTTGCTGGGCATCCTTGCCGGGATCGAAATAGACCGAGCCGAACGACGCCACGTTGCGATTCGGCCAGTGGATCTGGTAGAGGTCGATCACGTCGGTGCGCAGCCGTCGCAGGCTGGCCTCACATGCCGCCGTGATGTCGGCGGGCGTGAGGTCGCCGGCGCCGCCGCGCACCCATTTCATGCCGCGCCCCGGTCCCGCCACCTTGGTGGCCAGCACCACGCGCTGGCGCGCGCCTGGTCGCGCCGCGAACCACTCGCCGAGGATCGTCTCGGTGGTGGTGAAGGTCTCGGCGCGCGCCGGCACCGGGTACATCTCGGCGGTGTCGATCAGCGTCACGCCACGATCGAGCGCGCGGTCGAGGATCGCGAAGGCGTCGTCGCGCGACACCTGCTCGCCGAAGGTCATCGTGCCGAGGCCGACGCGGCTGACGGCGGGACCGCCGCGGCCGAGGGTGACGTGTTCCATGGTCGTGTGCGCTGCCAATCAGAGGCGCGCAGTGTGCCCGATCCGCCGCGTGGGCGCGCACCCGTGCTACGGCATCGACGACATGTGGGGCCGTGCCAACCGCTCCGGACGCCCAGCACTCAGAACCTGAACGAGGCTCCGATCGACCACAACGTCGAGTCGAAGCGCTCGCCCGCATAGGTGGCCGACGTGCCGTCGATCTCGGTGCGGATGCTCACGTTGGGGCTGACGCGGAAGCCCAGGCCGACGCCCCACAGCAGCTGCGCGCTGCTCTCGCTGTCGCTGCCGTTGCCGAGGCTGCCGCTGACGTCGATCTTCAACGTGTTGGAGCCCACGCCGAGGCGGCCGTAGAAATCCGCGAAGCCCCCCAGCGGCAGCGTGACCGCGCTGGCCAGGCCGAAGCCGGTGGTCTTGAGCGACGAATTGACCAGCCCGAATCCCGGAAAGTCGACCGCGCCGCGCGACGTGCCCATGTCGTAGCCGAGCACCTCGACGCTCCACAACGGGTTGATGTGATAGCCGGCGTAGGCCTTCCAGCCGTTGTCGCTGGTCTCGCAGCTCACCGTGCCGGTGCAATCGGCGTTGGTGTGCGTGACACCGCCGCCGGCACCGAAGTACAGCTGCTGTGCGCCGGCTGTCGCTGCGGCCGCGAGCAGCGAGCCGAAGACCAGGGCATGGCGTGTGTGCATGGCGTTCTCCGCAGGTTCGATGTCGTGGCAGTCTACGGGCGCGGCCGGATCCGGCCCCGGTACTCAGTCACGCGCCGCGCGCTGCGCCTCGAGCCGGCGCAACACACCGCGTTGCACCTTGCCGGTGGTGGTCATCGGCAGCGCGTTGATGAACTCGATCTCCTTCGGATACTCGTACGGCGCGAGCTTGCCGCGCACGTGGGCCTGCAGCTCGGCCACCAGTTCGGCGCTCGGCCTCACCCCTTCGGCCAGCACGACGAAGGCCTTCACCAGCGCGCCGCGCTCGGCGTCGGGCTTGGGCACCACCGCCGCGTTGGCCACTGCCGGATGCTTGACCAGGCAGTTCTCGACCTCGCTCGGGCCGATGCGATAGCCGGCCGCCTTGAACATGTCGTCGCTGCGGCCTTGGTACCAGAGGTAGCCGTCGTGGTCCATCACCGCGGTGTCGCCGGTGCGGCACCAGCTGTCGTTCGGGTCACCGGTGAACTTGGCGCGCGTCGCCGCATCGTTGCGCCAGTAGCCGAGGAAGAACACCGGGTCCGGGTCGCCGTGGATGTCGCGCCGGTGCACCGCGACGTCGCCGGGCGTACCGCGCGGGCACTCGTTGCCCTCGTCGTCGATCACCGCGACGCGGTGCCCCGGATACGGTCGCCCCATGCTGCCGGCGCGTGCCGGCCAGCCGGCCGCACTGCGACCGCGGCCGTCGAGCGAGCGGCCGCAGTTGCCGACGATGTAGTTGATCTCGGTCTGGCCGAACATCTCGTTGACCGTGACGCCGAGCGCGTCCTGGCAGTAGGCGAACACCGCGTCGCCCACCGCCTCGCCTGCGCTCATGATCGCGCGCAGCTTCAGCGCGTAGCGCTCGCGCGGCGCCGGCACCGCCTTCATCATCGCCTTCAGCGCAGTCGGGAACAGGAACGTGTGCGTGACGCCATAGCGCTGCATCAGCTCGAACGCGCGCACCGGGTCGAAGCGCCCGGTGAAGCCGACGATCTCACGGCCGAAGTACAGCGTCGGCAGCAGCGCATCCATCAGGCCGCCGGTCCACGCCCAGTCCGCCGGCGACCAGAAGACCGCATCGGACACGTCGCGCTGCGGCCCTCGCGGCCGGACGTGCGGGAACCAGTTCTGGCTGCAGACGAAGCCGCTCAGGTTGCCGACCAGCCCGCGGTGCGCCACCAGCGCGCCCTTCGGCGGGCCGGTCGTGCCGCTGGTGTAGATCAGCACCGCCGGATCGTCGGCCGCGGTGTCCACCACCTCGCAGCGCTCGCTGTGGTTGCGCAGCGCGGCGACCCACTCGAGGTCGCCGTGGGCTTCCGGGTCGACGCCCACGGTGATCACGTGCGCCAGTTCGGGGCAGTCGGCGCGGGCCGCGATCACGTTGGCGGCGGCCGCGGCGTCGACGATCGCGCAGACGGCGCCGCTGTCGCGCAGGCGGTACTGCAGGGCATCGACGCCGAACAGCATCGACAACGGCATCGCCACCGCGCCGATCCGGTACACCGCCATGTGCGCCACCGCGGTGTCGATGCGCTGCGGCAGCACGATCGCGACGCGGTCGCCGCGCTGCACGCCCAGCGAGCGCAGCAGGTTGGCGGCACGGCCGGCCTGCCGGTGCAGCTGGCCGTAGCTGACGCGCAGCCGCGCCCCGTTCTCCAGCTCGCAGCGGATCGCCACCGCATCGGGCGTGTCGCGCGCCCAGCGCGCACAGCACACCTCGGCCAGGTTGAAGCGCGCGGGCACGTACCAGCGAAAGTCGCGGTAGATCGCGTCGTAGCGATCGGTGGCCGCGTTGCTGCCGGCCTTCATTGTGCAAACCGCTGCAGGGCGTCGCCGGTGACGCGGCAGATGCGCCAGTCGGGCATGACGGTCGCGCCCATGGCCCGGTAGAAGCGGATCGCGTGCTCGTTCCAGTCGAGCACGCTCCACTCGAAGCGCCCGTAATCGCGCTGCACCGCCAGCGCGCCCAGGTGTTCGAGCAGCGCACGCCCGAGGCCGCGGCCGCGGTGCTCGGGCTTCACGTAGAGGTCTTCGAGATACAGGCCGGGCTTGGCGAGGAAGGTCGAGAAATTGGTGAAGAACAGCGCGAACGCGACCACGTTGCCGTCGACCTCGCCGACCATGCATTCGGCCACCGCATCGTCGCCGAACAGATGCGGGCGCAAGGTCTGCGGCGTCACGCGCAGCAGGTGGGTCAGGTTCTCGAACTCGGCCAGCTCGCGGATCAGGCCGACGATCGCCTCCAGGTCGCGCGGCTCGGCGGCGCGCAGCAGGTGCTTGTGGCGGGTGTCCATGCGCCGATTCTGTCACCGCGCGGACGGCGCACCCGGGCGCCCTGCCCTACAGTGCGCGGCCATGACCACCAACGCCTACGTGCCGCGTCGCGCGCCGCACAGCCGATTCATCCCCGTGCGCACGCTGCGCTACCACGTGAACCTGTGGGGCGACCTCGCTGCGATCACGCCGCAGCGCCCGCTGCTGGTGTGGATGCACGGCTGGATGGATGTCGGCGCGTCGCTGCAGTTCGTCGTCGACGCGCTGCGCGACGAGCGCGCGATCGCCGCGCCCGACTGGCGTGGTTTCGGACGCACGGCGCCGCCGCCACTTGCCGATTGCTACTGGTTCCCCGACTACCTCGGCGATCTCGACGCGCTGCTCGACGCGCTGTCGCCGGGCGCGCCGGTGGACCTGGCCGGCCACAGCATGGGCGGCAACGTCGTGATGACCTACGCCGGCGCCCGGCCCGGGCGCATCCGCCGGCTCGTCAACATGGAGGGCTTCGGCCTGCCGGAGGCAGCGCCGGAGCAGGCGCCCGAGCGCCTGCGCCAGTGGCTCGACGAACTGAAGACACCGCAGCAGATCAGGCCCTACGACAGCCTCGACGCGGTGGCCGCGCGGCTGATGAAGAACAACCCGCGCCTGAGCCGCGATCGCGCGCTGTGGCTGGCCGCGCACTGGGCCGAGCAACGCGACGACGGCCGCTGGCACGTGCTCGGCGACCCGGCGCACAAGCGTGTCAACCCGGTGCTCTATCGCAAGGACGAGGTGCTCGCCGGCTGGCGGCGCATCGCCGCGTCCACGCTATGGGTCGAGGGCGACGAGACCGACCCCGACCGCTGGTGGGGTCATCGCTATCCGCGCAGCGAGTTCGACGCGCGCATTGCGATCGTGCGCGACCTGCAGCGCGTGCGCCTGGCCCGCTGCGGCCACATGCTGCACTTCGATCAGCCCGATGCCCTCGCGGCCGCGCTGGAGTCGTTCCTCGACGGCGCCTGAGCCGCGGGGGCGTCGGCCCAACCACCCCAATCGAAGCGCTCGGGCGACGGCGTCGTCCATGCCAGCGGATAGCGGGCGAGGCCCGGGTACAGCCGGCTCCACACCACGGCCACGGCCATCAGCATGCCCACCCCCAGCAGCACCGGCTGCCACAGCTGGGCCCAGGCCGCGTGCGCATGGATCATCAGGATCGGGTTGGCGCCCGCCGGTGGATGCACCGCGCGCGCCAGCAGCATGAACGCCAGCGTCAGCGCCGTGGCCAACGCATACGCCTGCAGCGTGTCACCCAGCCAGCCGTAGCAGGCGATGCCGATCGCCGCGCCGGCGACGTGGCCACCGAGCAATGCGCGCGGCTGCGCGGCCGGCGCCCGCGTGAGCCCGAACAGGAACACCGCGCTGCCACCCAGCGACGCCAGCAGCAGAGGGCTGCGCTGCGGGCCGGCCACCGCGAGCGCGGCAGCGAGCCCGCACGCGGCGCCGCCCAGGCACCACGCCAGGCGCAGCACGCGTCCGAGGCCGGGAGCCGGTGGCAAGCGCACGGCGGCGATTGTACATTTGGACAAATCTATTGCGGCGCCGGTCGCGACGCCAGGGCGGGCGGCCGCGCGTACAGCGTCACGCCGTCGGCGCGCGCGAAGCCGTGTCCGCGATCCATGCCGGGCCGAATGCCCTATCGTCGACGTCCGCCCCTGTTTCCTCGCGAAGGAGATTCCATGCACCGCTTCTTTCGTCTGCTGAGCCTCGCGCTGCCACTGTGGCTGCTCGCCTGCTCGAGCACGCCGGTGGCGACCACGGCCCCCGCGGCGGGCGCTGCCGCGTCACCCGCGCAGCCGTCCACTGCGCCGGCCGCCACCGCGGCGGCACCGTCGGCCGCAGCGGGCCGCGATGTCGGTTCGACGTCGCTGAGCCCGGACGCCGCTCTGCTGCGCGACCACAGCGTGTACTTCGAGTTCGACGATGCGGCCGTCGGCAGCCAGTACGCACCGCTGATCCAGCGGCACGGCCAGTACCTGCAGAGCCATCCGTCGGCGAAGGTGCTGGTGCAAGGCAACACCGACGAACGCGGCGGCAGCGAATACAACCTGGCGCTCGGCCAGCGCCGCGCCGATGCGGTCAGCGCCGCGCTGCGCGTCTACGGCGTGCGCGACTCCCAGATCGAGGCCGTCAGCTTCGGTGAGGAGCGCCCCATGGCACAGGACCACGACGAAGCGGCCTGGCGACAGAACCGGCGCGCCGACATCGTCTATCCGCACTGAACGCTGCGGCCGGCGGGCCGTGCGCGGCCCGGCCGGTGCAGCGTCGATATGATCGCGCGATGCCCCGCACGGCAGCGACACCGACGACGCGCGACGAGGCGGCCGTGCGTGTGCTGCGGCAGTTCCGCCAGATCTTCAACGCGGTCAAGACGCACTTCCAGCAGGTCGAGAAGAGGGTCGGCGTCGGTGGCGCGCAGGTGTGGGCACTGAGCGTGATCCGCGACCGGCCCCGCATCGGCGTCGGCGAGCTGGCCCGCGCGATGAGCATCCACCAGTCGACCGCGAGCAACCTGGTCAAGACCCTGGTTCAGCGCGAGCTGGTGGCCGCCTCGAAGGACGGCGGCGATCGGCGCGCGGTGCGCTTGAGTCTGCTGCCCGCCGGCACGCGCATCCTGCGGCGCAGCCCGGCCCCGTTCACCGGCGTGCTGCCGCAGGCGTTGTCGTCGCTCGATGCGCGGGCGCTGCAGCGCCTGGAGTCCGACCTCGGGCTGCTGATCGACCGGCTGCGCATCTCGAACCGCGGCGCCGACACGCTGCTGGCCGACATGTGAACGGTGCCCGCGGCCGAGTGGCATCAGCGCGCGGCCGGCTCCCCGATCAGCGCAAGGATGCGGTCGAGCAGCCGCGGCACCTCGTGCGGCCCGGCGATGAAATAGCGCGCGGCCGACCCATGGTTCACGCCGACCCGCACCGACAGCCACGATGGTTCGGCGGCGGCGAACACCGACTCGTCGTTGACATCGTCGCCGAGGTAGAGCACAGCGCTCGCGCCGGTGCGCACCGCGAGCCGGCGCAGCGCGGCGGCCTTGTCGTCGGCGCCGGCCGGCACGACGTTGACGACCATCTTGCCGCCGAACACGTGCAATTGCGGGTCCAGCGGATGCAGCACGCGCTCGATCGCGCCGCGTGCGGTCGCACGGTCTGCCGACAGGCGGTAGTGCAGCGCCAGCGACGCGCCTTTGTCCTCGATGCGAACGCCCGCGCGCTGCAGCTCGTCGGCGGCATCGTGCAGGCGCTGGCGCACGCCTTCGAGCAAGGTCGACCACGACGCCGGGCGCTCCTGATGCGGATCCTCGGCGCCATGGCTGCCCACTACGTAGGTCGGCTCGAAACCGAGGCGCGAGCGCAAGTCCGCGACGCTGCGTCCGGAGATCACCGCCAGCGGCAGCAGCGACGCCAGCTGCCGCAACCGGCGCAGCGTGGCCATCGGCACACGCGCCAGCTCCGGCTGCGCGACGATCGGCGCCAGCGTGCCGTCGAAATCGAACCCCAGCAGCGGCCGGCGGGCCACCAGCGCGGCCAGCTCCGATTCGCCCTCGGGCGTGAACAGGTGGCGCACGTGAATCAGTCCGGCGCCCGGCCGCCCGAAGCCGGACTGCGCCCCCTCGGGGGGCAGCGCAGGCGCGCAGCGACAAGCGTGGGGGCCATGTTCATCAGGTCTGCATGTAGCGCCGCACGCGCGCCTCGATGCGCGCGCGCATGCGCCAGCGCGCGGCGTCGGCGAGCATGCGGCCAGCCCAGCGGTAGACGTTGTTCTCGCGCACCGTCATGCGCAGCGCGCCCATGCGTTCGCGCTGCTCGGCCGGCGGCATCGTCGCCGCGCGGTGCAGGGCGTCGGCCGACTCCTCCACGTGGTACGGGTTGACGATCAGCGCCTCGGTCATCTCGCGCGCGGCGCCGGCGAAGCGGCTGAGGATCAGCACGCCCTGCTCGTCGTCGCGCGCGGCGACGAACTCCTTGGCCACCAGGTTCATGCCGTCGTGCAGGCTCGTCACCACGCACATCTGCGCGGCGCGAAAAAGCTCGTTGACCGCGTCGTGCTCGTGATGCTCGATCAGCAGGTGCACCGGCTTGTAGCCCGCGCTGCCGAAGCGCGCGTTGATGCGATCGGTGGTACGCTCGATGCGCTCGCGAAAGCTGCGGTATTCCTCCAGCGCGCTGCGCGTGGGTGCCGCCACCTGCACGAACACGAAGCGGCCACGCCACTGCGGGTAGCGCTGCAGCAGACCCTCCACGGCGTGCAGGCGCTCCAGGATGCCCTTGGTGTAGTCGAAGCGGTCGACGCCGACGGCCAGGCAGGTGTCGTCGGCCAGGCCCAGCCGCTCGAACACGCGGCGCCGGCACTCGGCCACCGGCGGCCACGTCGCGCGCTGCTCGTCCGAAGGCCATTCGATCGAGATCGGGTAGCTCGCGATCAGCGTCTCCTGGCCCTGGAATGAGATCGACGAATGCTCGTGCTCGATGCGCGCCTCGAGGTAGCGATCGACCGTCTCGATGAAGTTCTTGCAGTGGAACTGGGTGTGGAAGCCGAGGATCGTGCTGCCCAGCATCCCCTGCAGGATCTCGCGCCGCCACGGACAGATGCCGAACGACTCGGGGTTCGGCCCCGGGATGTGCCAGAAGGTCAGGATCGTCGCACGCGGCAGCCGCTCGGCGATCATCTGCGGCAGCAGCGCGAAGTGGTAGTCCTGCACCAGCACCACCGGGTCCTCGCCGCGCGCCTCCTGCACCACCGCGTCGGCGAAGCGCTGGTTGACGATGCGGTACTGCTCCCAGTCGGCCTCGCGGAACACCGGCCGCACGTGCGCCACGTGGCACAGCGGCCACATGCCCTCGTTGGCGAAGCCGTAGTAGTAGCCCTGCTCCTCGGCCTCGCTGAGCCAGATGCGGCGCAGGCGGTACTCCGGATGCGACGGCGGCACGCCGACGCGATCGTGTGCGTCGACCACCTCGCGGTCGGCCGCGCCGCTGCCGTGCGCGATCCAGGTCCCCGAGCAGGCGCGCATCACCGGCTCGACCGCGGTCACCAGGCCGCTGGCGGGACGCTTGACGACCGTGCCCGTCGCGCCGTACTCGTGGATGTACGGCTCGCGGTTGGACACCACGATCACCTGGTCGCCGCGCAGCTGTGTGTGCAGCAACGCGCGCAGCCGATCCGGCGTCCACTCGGTCACCAACCCCTGGCTGCGCCGGAACTCGTCCTCCAGGTCGCGCAGCCGCGCGCGCACCTCGGCCACCACCGGCTGCAGCTCCGGCGGCGACAGCAGCGGCCGGATCAGGCCTTCGCCGCGCAGGATCGCGCGCATGCCCGACACCCAGCCGCGCCAGCTCAGCTGCGCCACCACCACGGTGATCAGCGCGATCACGAGGCCGAGCCCGATCATGAAGATCACCAGGTACTGGCGCGTGTCCTGGCTGCGTCGGTCGACGAAGCTGAGGTCGTGCAGCAGCACCAGCGTGCCGGCATCGCTGTGTTCGCTGCCCGCGGGGTACACGCCGACGTGCACCGCGCCGGTCGGCAGCTCCAGCCGCTGGTCTGGCCGGTGCGCGGCATCGCGCGCGGCCTCGCAGGTCAGCGTCTGCGGATACGCCGAGCTGTGGCGGACCAGCTGGTCCTTCTTCGAGCACAGGCCGACCGCCACCAGCCGCTCGTCGCGCGCGGCGCGGTCGAAAACCCCCTGCAGCCGCGCCGTCGATCCGCCGGCCACCGCCTCGTCGATCGAGTCGGCCAGCGCCCCGGCCACCAGCGTGCCGCGGGTGTTGAGGTCGCGCGAGAACCAGCGCAGCGTGAGCTGGTCCATCAGCGGCAACACCACCAGCGCGGCAGCCACCAGAGCGACGAGCAGCGGGATCAGGAACCGCAGCTGCAGTTGTAAGGTCTTCATCGGGTTGGCTATCGTTCGGTCGTTGCAGCAGACCGATGGCGGGCCCGGCACGGGGCACCATTGCGAGCCGCGATTCTGGACCATGTTCGCAGCGACACCGTGAACCTCGACTTGGGCCATGGTCGGCAACTGCGCGATCGGCGCGCTGATCGACGCGCGCGGGCGCGTCGTGTGGTGGTGCACGCCCCATCGTCAACGGCGCGATGCAGCTGTCGGCGCCGTGGGACCAGATGGTCCGAGGCCATCGCGCCGCGACAGTGGTTGACGCGGGTCAATCCGGCGTCGCGAATCCGTGCGATCATTGTTGCGCTGCACAAATCGGGGAACCGGGTGCATCGGTGCCGATCCGAAGGGCCGGACAGCACGCATCGCCTGAATGGGAGTTGGTCATGGATGCAGGATCAAAGCTGGTGCAAAGCCAGCGCGTCGGGATCAAGGTGGCTCGCGTCTATCAGAAGCGGGTCGAAATCGCGAACCGGCAGTTCCAGCAGCGCGTGACTCGCGCGGCGGAGGCGGCCGGCATCGACAGCCCGGCCAAGTGGCTGGCGCCGGCCGACCCGATGTCGAGCGCGCGCTACGCGATCGATGCCGCGCAACGCGCGGTGCTGTACTGGCACACGCTCTGGCAGCGCGGCAACAACTTCGTCGAGAACACGGCACAGGGCCTGAAGCCGGTGCTGCACTTCGACTACGAGTTCGTCGTCGACGGCCGCCAGCTGCCGCGCCCGGTGAACTACGCGCTGCTGCGCATCGTGCCGCCCGAAGGCGTGACGGTCGATCCCAAGCGCAGGCCGTACGTGATCATCGACCCGCGCGCGGGCCACGGCCCGGGCATCGGCGGCTTCAAGGACGACTCGCAGGTCGGCGTCGCGCTGCGCGCCGGCCATCCGGTGTACTTCGTCATCTTCTTCCGCGACCCCGAGCCGGGTCAGACCCTGCTCGACGTCTGCCGGGCCGAGCAGCAATTCGTCAAGAAGGTGCGCGAGCTGCACCCCAAGTCGGCCAAGCCCGCGATCATCGGCAACTGCCAGGGCGGCTGGGCGGCGATGATGCTGGCCGCCTCCGACCCCGAGGACACCGGGCCGATCGTCATCAACGGCGCGCCGATGTCGTACTGGGGCGGTGCCTGGAGCGAGGGCGCGGGCGACAACCCGATGCGCTATGCCGGCGGCCTGCTCGGCGGCACCTGGCTGTCGTCGTTCGCGTCCGACCTCGGCAACGGCAAGTTCGACGGCGCGCACCTGGTGCAGAACTTCGAGAACCTGAATCCGGCCAACAGCCTGTGGGACAAGTATTACAACCTCTCCAGCAAGGTCGACACCGAGCCGCCGCGCTTCCTCGAGTTCGAGCGCTGGTGGGGCGGCTACTACCTGATGAACCGCGAGGAGATCGAGTGGATCACCCGCAACCTGTTCGTCGGCAACAAGCTGTGGAGCGGTGATACCAAGGGCGCCGACGGCAAGTCGTTCGACCTGCGCGAGATCAAGTCGCCGATCGTGCTGTTCGCGTCGATGGGCGACAACATCACGCCGCCGCAGCAGGCGTTCAACTGGGTGGCCGACGTCTACGGCAGCACCGAGGAGATCAAGTCGCGCGGCCAGGTGATCGTCGGTCTGCTGCACGAGGACATCGGGCACCTCGGCATCTTCGTGTCGGGCAAGGTCGCCAAGAAGGAGCACTCGCAGATCGTCTCGGTGCTCAAGACGATCGAGCTGCTGCCGCCGGGCGTCTACGGCATGGCGCTGACCGAGCGCAAGGGTGCCGGCGGCGAGACCGAGTACGAGGTGGAGTTCCGCGAGCACAAGCTCGAGGAGATCATCGCGCGCCTGAACCGGCTCGGCCGCGTCGACGAGAAGCCGTTCGAGGCGGTGGCCGCGGTGTCGGAGTTCAACCAGCGTGCCTACGAGTTGTTCGCACAGCCGCTGGTGCAGGCGCTGTCCAACGAAGCCAGCGCCGAGCTGCTGCGCGAGTGGCACCCGCTGCGCATGCAGAACTGGGCCATCTCCAGCCTCAACCCGTGGCTCGGCTGGCTGGCGCCGGCGGCCGAGGGCGTGCGCGCCAACCGACAGCCGCTCGACGACGACGACCCGCTGCGCAAGAACGAGAAATTCGCGTCGGAGCTGGTGAGCGCGTCGCTGGACCACTACCGCGCACTGCGCGACGCCGCCACCGAGGCCGGCTTCTTCAACGTCTATGCCAACCTGTTCGCGCTCTACAACCAGGAGCGCGACGATCAGCGCGGCCAGGGCGTCGCCGTGGTGGCCGACCGGCGCGAGCTGCCCGAGGTGCAGGCCGCGCTGGCCGCGATCTCCGAGGGCGGCTACACGGAGGCGCTGGCGCGCGCCGCGGTGCTGTTGACCCGCACCGACGAGCCGCTGCCGCTGTCGCGGCTGGAGATGCGCCACGAGCTGGTGTCCGACTACGCCGACTACCTGCCCGAGATCGCGCTGCACGACTGGCGGCGCATCCGCGGCACGCAGGAGATCATCGTCCACCAAGAGCCCGAGCAGGCGCTGGCCACGCTGCCCGACCTGCTGGCCGAACCCAACGCGCGGGCGCGGCTGCTCGGCCTGATCGACAAGCTGATGGGCGACCGCCGCATTCTCGGCCGTTCGCCGACCGCGGCGCAGGTGGCGATGGTCGCGCGCATCCGTGCGGTGCTCGGCCAGAAGGCGCCGCGCAAGCGCCCCACGCTCGTGCGCGCACGGGCCTGACCGGAGGGGCGCGATGAGCCAACACGAGAAGTACCAGCGCCTGATCGACCACTGCAAGGCGCTGCCGCCGACGCCGACGGCGGTGGCCCATCCGTGCGACCAGAGCTCGCTCGAAGGCGCGCTGCAGGCCGCCAAGATGGGGCTGATCGCACCGGTGCTGGTGGGCCCGCGCGCCCGCATCGAGGCCGTCGCGCGCGCCAACGACCTCGATCTGTCGGGCTACGAGATCGTCGACACGCCGCACAGCCACGCATCGGCCGCGAAGGCCGTCGAGCTGGTTCGCGAGGGCAAGGCCGAGGCGCTGATGAAGGGCAGCCTGCACACCGACGAGCTGATGGGCGCGGTGGTGGCGCGCGAAGGCGGGCTGCGCACGGCGCGCCGGGTCAGCCACTGCTTCGTGATGGACGTGCCGTCGCTCGAGCAGGCGCTGATCATCACCGACGCCGCGGTCAACATCGCGCCGACGCTCGAGGACAAGGTCGACATCCTGCAGAACGCGATCGACCTGGCGCACGCGATGCACGTGCCCGAGGTGCGGGTGGCGATCCTGTCGGCGATGGAGACCGTGAACCCGAAGGTGCCGTCGACCGTCGAGGCCGCCGCACTGTGCAAGATGGTCGATCGCCACCAGATCACCGGCGCGCTGGTCGACGGCCCGCTGGCGCTGGACAACGCGATCAACCTCGAGGCCGCCAAGATCAAGCAGATCGACTCGCCGGTGGCCGGGCGCGCCAACGTGCTGATGGTGCCCGACCTCGAGGCCGGCAACATGCTGGCCAAGAGCCTGTCGTTCCTCGCCGGCGCCGACGCCGCCGGCATCGTGCTCGGCGCGCGCGTGCCGATCATCCTGACCAGCCGCGCCGATTCGTTGACCACCAGGCTGGCGTCGTGCGCGGTGGCCGCGCTGGTGGCGCAGGCGCGCCGCGAGGGCGCCAAGGCGATCGAGTGAGGCGGCGCGGCGCCGACTGAGCCATGGCCAACCTGGTGCTGGTGCTCAACGCCGGCTCGTCGAGCATCAAGTTCACGCTGTTCGACGCCGACGGCGACGGCCCGCCGCTGCTGCTGCGCGGCCAGATCGAAGGCCTCTACACGTCGCCGCGCTTCGTCGCCAAGGACGCCGGCGGTGCCGAGATCGGCGCCAAGGCGTGGGGCGACGGCATGCGCCTCGGCCACGAAGGCGCACTCAACCACCTGAGCGAGTTCCTGCGCAGCCACGGCCAGGGCCATCGCATGGTGGCGGTGGGCCACCGGGTGGTGCACGGCGGCATCGACTACAGCAGCGCGGTGATGCTGACGCCGCAGGTCGTGGCGACGCTGGCCAAGCTGAACCCGCTGGCGCCGCTGCACCAGCCGCACAACCTGGAGCCGATCGGGATCCTCGCCAAGCTGCAGCCGCAAGTGCCGCAGGTGGCGTGCTTCGACACCGCGTTCCACCGCGCGCAGCCCGAAGTGGCGCAGGCGTTCGCGCTGCCGCCGTCGATCACCGACCGCGGCGTTCGTCGCTACGGCTTCCACGGGCTGTCGTACGAGTACATCGCCGGCGCGCTGCCCGCCGTCGATGCCAAGGCGGCCGCCGGACGCACGATCGTCGCGCACCTGGGCAACGGCAGCAGCATGTGCGCGCTGGTGGGCGGACGCAGCGTCGCCAGCACGATGGGCTTCACCGCCGTCGACGGGCTGCCGATGGGCACGCGCTGCGGCAACCTCGACCCCGGCGTGATCCTGTACCTGATCGACGAGCTGAAGATGGATGCCCGCGCGATCGAGAAGCTGATCTACCAGCAATCGGGTCTGCTCGGCGTGTCGGGCCTGTCCAGCGACATGCGCGCGCTGCTCGACAGCGACGCGCCGCGCGCGCGGCTGGCGATCGACCTCTACTGCTACCGCATCGGGCGCGAGCTCGGCTCGCTCGCCGCGGCAGCCAGGGGCATCGACGCGCTGGTGTTCACCGCCGGCATCGGCGAGAACGCGGCCGCGATCCGCGAGCGTGTCTGCCGCGAGGCCGGCTGGCTCGGCATCGAACTCGATGCCGCTGCCAACCGCAGCGGCGGACCGCGCATCAGCACGCCGGCCAGCAAGGTGGCGGTGTGGGTGATTCCCACCAACGAAGAGCTGATGATCGCGCGGCACACGCTGCAGGTGCTGGCGGCGAGAGCGCGATGAAGACGATCGCGCTGGCCGATGCGGTGGCGCTGATCCCCGATGGCGCATCGCTGATGGTGGGCGGCTTCATGGGCGTGGGCACGCCCGAACGCCTGGTCGACGAGCTGGTGCGCCAGGGCAAGCGCAACCTGACCGTGATCGCCAACGACACCGCGATGCCCGGTCGCGGCATCGGCAAGCTGGTCAGCGCCGGTGCGCTGAGCAAGGCGGTGGTCAGCCACATCGGCCTCAACCCGGAGACCCAGCGCAAGATGCTGGCCGGCGAGATGCAGGTCGAGTTGGTGCCGCAGGGCACGCTGATCGAGCGCATCCGCGCCGCGGGCCACGGCTTGGGCGGGATCCTGACGCCCACCGGCGTCGGCACCGTCGTGGAGACGGGCAAACAGAAGATCGCCGTCGACGGTGTCGACTATCTGCTCGAGACGCCGTTGCGCGCCGATTTCGCGCTGGTCGAGGGTTTCCTGTCCGACTATTTCGGCAACCTGACCTATGCACTGACGGCGCGCAACTTCAACCCGGTGATCGCGATGGCCGCGCAGACGGTGATCGCCGACGTCGCGCACATCGTGCCCGTGGGCATGATCTCGCCGGACCATGTGGTGACACCGGCGGTGCTGGTGGACTACGTGATCGCACACCGGTAAGTGAGCCCGATGGATGCGCAAACCGTGATCGCCAAGCGCGTGGCCCTCGAGCTGCGCGACGGCATGCTGGTCAACCTCGGCATCGGCATCCCGACGCTGGTGGCCAACCACGTGCCACCGGGTATGCA
The DNA here is from genome assembly GCA_035455385.1 of Burkholderiaceae bacterium. Lineage (GTDB taxonomy): Bacteria > Pseudomonadota > Gammaproteobacteria > Burkholderiales > Burkholderiaceae_C > JAEUPI01. The sequence goes on along the minus strand of DATIFD010000081.1, from coordinate 1,361 downwards.
GGTGTTCTTCCAGTCGGAGAACGGGCTGATCGGCACCGGCCCGGTGCCCGAGGAGGGCATGGTCGGCGCGTTCCTCACCGACGCTGCCGGTCGCCCGGTGAGCGCGCTGCCGGGTGCGACCACGTTCGACAGTGCGATGTCGTTCGGGCTGATCCGCGGCCACCACCTCGACATGACGGTGCTCGGCGGTTTGCAGGTCGACCAGGCCGGCGCGCTCGCCAACTGGATGATTCCCGGCAAGATGGTGCCGGGCATGGGCGGCGCGATGGATCTGGTCACCGGCGCCAAGCGCGTGGTCGTCGCGATGCAGCACAGCGCCAAGGGTCAACCCAAGATCGTCAAGCGCTGTTCGCTGCCGCTGACCTCGTTGCGCCGCATCGACCTGGTGGTCACCGAGCTGGCGGTGATCTCGTTCGCCGACGGCCGGGCGACGCTGCTCGAGACCGCACCGCGCGTCTCGGTCGGCGAGGTGCTGGCGGCCACCGAAGCGACGCTGGTGGTGCCCGATCGCGTGCCGACCATGAACATTCAAGGAGCAGCTGCATGAGCATTGAGAAACCGCGCCCGATCCTCAACGGCGCCAAGGCGCTGGTGTGCGGCATCGCCAACGACAGCTCGATCGCATACGGCTGCGCCAAGGCGTTTCGCGAGCTCGGCGCCGAGCTCGCGATCACCTATGGCACCGAGAAGTCCAAGAGCTACGTCGAGCCGCTCGCCCGCGGGCTCGAAGCGCCGATCTTCATGCCGATGGACGTGTCGCGTGCCGGCGATCTCGAGGCGGTCTTCGAGCGCATCGGCAAGGAGTGGGGCGAGCTCGACATCCTGCTGCACTCGATCGCCTGGGCGCCGAAGGACGACCTGCAAGGCGGCCTGCTCAACTGCTCGGCCGAGGGCTTCGGACAGGCGATGGACATCTCGTGCCACTCGTTCGTGCGCATGGCGCGGCTGGCCGCACCGCTGATGAAGGACGGCGGCACGATGCTGACGATGAGCTACTACGGCGCCAACAAGGTGGTGGCCAACTACAACGTGATGGGCCCGGTGAAGGCCGCGCTCGAGGCGTCGGCGCGCTACCTGGCCTACGAGCTGGGGCCCAAGGGCATCCGCGTGCACGCGATCTCGCCGGGGCCGCTGAAGACGCGCGCCGGCTCGGGCCTCAAGGACTTCGACCTGCTGCTCAACCAGGCGGCGCAGCGCGCGCCGCTCGGCCAGCTTGTCGACATCATGGACGTGGGGTTCACCTGCGCGTTCCTCGCTACGCCGTATGCGCGGCGCCTGTCCGGCGAGACGCTGTTCGTCGATGGCGGCGTCAACATCATGGCCTAAGAAGGAATCGCTTGAGCGCCACCGTCCGCGCCCCC
>DATIFD010000080.1:0-20226 GCA_035455385.1 Burkholderiaceae bacterium | reverse complement strand
AGCTGCGTCACGTCGGCCACCGCCTGCTCGAGCGCCTGCTGGATCTCAGCCAGCGGCGGAATCGGCACCCACAGCGGCAACTCCTCGTCGAGCACATGGTCCTCGCGCACGTAGCCGTGCGCCAGGACGTAGTCGCCGAGCTGCTGGGTGTTGCGCAGCCCCGCGCAGTGACCGAGCATCAGCCATGCGTGCGGCCGCAGCACCGCTACGTGGTCGCTGATGTTCTTCGCATTGGCCGGGCCGATTCCGATGTTGATCATCGTGATGCCCGTGCGGTCAAGGCGCACCAGGTGGTACCCCGGCATCTGCGGCAACCGGCTGGGTGCGCTGCCCAGCTCATCGCCGCTTTGCGCCGGCATTCCGACGCGGCGCGTCACGACGTCGCCCGGCTCGACGAACGCCACATAGTCGCTCTTGCGCTGCGACATCTGCTCGCGGCCGAGCCGAATGAACTCGTCGATGTAGAACTGATAGTTCGTGAACAGCACGAAGTTCTGAAAGTGCTCGGGCGCCGTCCCGGTGTAGTGGCGCAGCCGGTGCAGCGAATAATCCACCCGCGGCGCCGTGAACAACGATAGCGGTCGGGGCTGCCCTTCGCCCGGCTCGTGCGTGCCGTTGGCAATGCCATCGTCCATCGCAGCCAGGTCGGGCAGGTCGAACAGGTCGCGCATCAACAGCCGCCGCTCGGCACTGAGCGAGCCTTCCACATGGTCGGTGTCGGTCAGCGAAAAGTGCACCGGAATCGGCTGGTTCGAGGGGCCGACCTCCAATGCCACCCGGTGGTTGCGCAGCAAGAGCGCGAACTGCTCGCGGTAGTAGTCGCCGAACAGATCCGGCCGCGTCAGCGTCGTTTCGTAGACACCTGGCCCGGCTACGAAGCCGTAGCTGAGTCGCGAATCGGCGCGTGCCACCGTGTGGGTGTGCACACGGACCTGCGGGTAGCACTCGCGCACGCGCGAATGGAACTGGCGACCCGAGATGAAGCCCTGCAACGCCTTGCGCAGACGTCGCACGGCGTCGTCGTACAGCGCCGTGGCGTGATCGAGTGCGGCCTGCGGGTCGGTGAAGGTCTGTGTGGCGGTGGCGGTCCGGCGGCCCTGCGGGGCACCGGTTTTGGGGTCTCGGCTCATGGGCGCGAAGTATGCGTCGGCTTGTTCACACATCCAGCGGACTTGTTCGATGCCGGGTTCGAACCGGGTTTCCTTTGGAGACAATAAGCGCCCGGTGCACGCGCAATTCGCACTGGCGTTGGGACGCAAGAGAGGGCCGAGGGTTGCAGCAGCGGATCGAAGAGCCGGTTCCCGTCAAGACTGCCGGCGGCATGGCCGAACTCGCTCACCGCACCCGCGGCCTGAGCCAGCGACATCGGACCGTTCTGCTGCTGGTGGACGGCCAACGGCCGGCGTCGCAGGTGCTGGCCACCGCGCAAGCGGCCGGGGTGCAGCCAGCGGTGTTCGAGGAGTTGGTGGCCCTGGGCATGGTGGAGATGCCACCGATCGGGGACGTCGACCTGCCGTTGGAAGCCGGCGAGGCGGCAGGCGACTCGTCGCTGCTGCCGGCTGCACGCTCGCTGCTGCCCGAATCCGGCTGGTCGACGCTGTCCGGGCCACCGGCCGACGTTGAACTCGACCGACCCCTGCAGGAGGCGCGCGAGCTTTTGATCCGTGCCTTGCGCACACAGGCGCCGGTGGTGGGCTCGCTGACCCTGATCAAGCTCAAGCGGGCAGCGACGCGCGACGACATCGAGGCGCTGCTCGACGAGGTGGAACAGCGGCTGCGCCGGCCGCACCGGATGATCATGGCGGCACAAACCCTGCGCCACGTGCGCCACCTGTTGAGCCTGCCCGGCCCCGAGCCGCGCTGAAACTCGCACGCCCCCGCTGCGGGGCTGCTACGCTCGGGCCATGTCCTTGTTGGCTCTCGACATCGGCAACACTCGGCTGAAGTGGGCGCTCTACGCGCGGCCACAGCCGGCCAGCGAACCGCTGGCGCACGGCGCCGTGTTCCTCGAAACCATCGATGACCTGGCCGAAGGGGACTGGAAGGGCCTGCCCCCGCCGACCCAGATGCTGGGTTGCATCGTCGCGGGCGAAGCGGTTCGCGTACGCGTCGAGCAGCAACTCGAGCTGTGGGATCTGGCGCCGCGCTGGGTCGTCCCCAGCGCGCTCGAGGCCGGCGTCAGCAATGGCTACGACCACCCGTCGCGGCTCGGCGCGGACCGCTGGGTGGCGCTGATCGGCGCGCGCTGGCACGTGCTGTCCAGGGGGCCCGCGCGGCCGGTGTTGGTGGTCATGGTCGGCACCGCGGTCACGGTGGATGCGCTCGACACCGCAGGTCGCTTCCTTGGGGGCCTGATCCTGCCCGGCTTCGGCCTGATGCTGAAGGCGCTCGAGATGGGGACGGCCGGGCTCAAGGTTCCGACCGGCGAGGTGGTTGAGTTCCCCACCAACACCAGCGATGCACTGATGAGCGGTGGCGCCTACGCCATCGCCGGGGCTGTTCGTCGTCAGTACCGGCGGCTGCAGGCCCGATGCGGGCAGGACCCGCTGGTGCTGATGGGTGGTGGGGCCGCGGTCAAGCTGGCGCCGATCACCGACCTGCCGCTGGAAACGGTCGATACGCTGATCTTCGACGGTCTGCTGGCGATCGCCGCGGCCAAGACCTGAGCCTGCCGGCTCACAGGATGTAGCGCGACAGATCCTCGTTACGCGCTAGCTCGGCCAAGCGTGTGTTGACCATTGCCTCGTCGACCAAGACCGTCTGGCCGCTGCGCCGGGGCGCGTCGAAACTCACCTCGTCGAGCAGGCGCTCCATCACGGTGGACAGGCGGCGCGCGCCGATGTTCTCGGTGCGCTCGTTGACGTCGTAGGCGAGCTGCGCCAGGCGGCGAATTGCCGCCGGTTCGAATTGCAGCGTCACGCCCTCGGTGCCGAGCAACGCCTCGTATTGCTTGAGCAGGCTGGCGTGCGTGCTGGTCAGGATGGCCTCGAAATCGTCCACCGACAGGGGCGCCAGCTCCACGCGGATCGGGAAGCGGCCCTGCAGCTCCGGGATCAGGTCGCTCGGTTTGGAGAGATGAAAAGCGCCCGAGGCGATGAACAGGATGTGGTCGGTCTTGACCATGCCGTACTTGGTGCTGACCGTCGTGCCTTCCACCAGCGGCAGCAGGTCGCGCTGCACGCCCTGGCGCGACACATCGGCGCCGCCGACATCCGAGCGCGACGCGATCTTGTCGATCTCGTCGATGAAGACGATGCCGTTGTTCTCCGTGTTGGCCAGCGCCCGGGACTTGATCTCGTCGTCGTTGACCAGCTTGGACGCTTCCTCGTCGGCCAGCAACTTCATTGCCTCGCCGATCTTCAGCCTGCGTGCCTTGCGCCGCGTGCCACCGATCTGGCTGAACAGGCTCTTCAGCTGCTCCGCCATCTCCTCCATGCCGGGCGGCGTCATGATCTCGAGGCCGGGGCGGGTCTCGGCCACCTCGATCTCGATCTCCTTGTCGTCGAGCGTGCCTTCTCGGAGGCGCTTGCGCATCACCTGGCGCGCCGTGTTGTCGCCACTGGGGCTGTCCAGGCCGAACCCGGCACGCGGCGGCGGCACCAGCACGTCGATTACGCGCTCTTCGGCTGCATCCTCGGCCTGCGCGCGCTGGCGTTGCATCGCGGCCTCGCGTTCGCGCTTGACGGCGAGGTCGGCGAGGTCGCGCACGATGGTGTCGACATCCTTGCCGACGTAGCCGACCTCGGTGAACTTGGTGGCCTCGACCTTGATGAACGGTGCGTCCGCCAGGCGCGCCAGGCGGCGGGCGATCTCGGTCTTGCCGACGCCGGTGGGCCCGATCATCAGGATGTTCTTCGGCGTGATCTCGCCGCGCAGCTTGTCGTCCACCTGCTGCCGGCGCCAGCGATTGCGCAGCGCGATGGCCACGGCGCGCTTGGCCGCATGCTGGCCGACGATGTGGCGGTCGAGCTCGGAGACGATCTCCTGCGGGGTCATGCTGGCTGACATGCGATGTCGGACTGCGTCGCGCGCAGCTCACTCCAGGATTTCGATCGTGTGCTGCTGGTTGGTGTAGATGCACAGGTCGCCGGCGATCTCGAGCGACCGCTTGACGATCTCGGGCGCCGGCAGCTCGGTGTGCGCAAGCAGCGCGCGTGCCGCGGCCTGTGCATAGGCGCCACCCGAGCCGATGGCCACGATACCGTACTCGGGTTCGAGCACATCACCGTTGCCGCTGATGATCAACGATGTCTCACGGTCGGCCACGGCCAGCATCGCCTCCAGCCGTCGCAACACGCGGTCGGTGCGCCAGTCGCGCGTGAGCTCGATCGCGGCGCGCTGCAGATGGCCCTGGTGCTTCTCGAGCTTGGCCTCGAAGCGCTCGAACAGCGTGAACGCGTCCGCCGTGGCGCCTGCAAATCCCGCCAGCACGCGATCGTGGTGCAACCGCCGAACCTTGCGTGCGCTGGCCTTGACCACGATCTGTCCTAGCGTGACCTGGCCGTCACCGCCCAGCGCCACCCGTGGGCCGGGCCCATCGTGGCGACGCACGCTGACGATCGTGGTGCCGTGCCAGACAGAGGGTTCGCTCATGACGGCTGAGGACATTGGCGCACCGGACACCTCGGGCCGCAGGCCCGAGGCCTCGTCAGACCTTGCGCACCTGGACTTTGGCGTGCTCGTTGATGCCCATCGCGCCGAAGAACAGCGCCACCAGTCGGTTGGCGTCGATGAAATTCACCGCGCGGTTCTCGCTGCGCTTGGCCAGCACCCAGTTCAGCAGATCGCCGGCGGCGACGAAGTCCACCCGAATCAGCTTGGCGCACGACACCGACACGATCGGCGCCACGGTCAGCTCGCGATCGAGCTTGGCCAGGGTGGCACTGATGTCGCCGACCAGCTGCCCCGAGAGGTCGACCGACGCCACCTGCACGCCGGCGCTCAGGTCGTCGGACATGCTCGACTCGACGAAGCTGCTCGACACCTCGCTGACGATGGACATCGGTGGCGAGCGGGTCGACAGCGACGAACCGCTCAGGCGCACGCTGCACTTGGCGCGCTCCCACGATGGTGGTGACACCTCGTAGGTGACGCAATAGTCGATGGCGGTCTCGTCGAACTGGTCGGGCCGGTTCGCGACGCGCAGCGCATCGAGTCGCAACAGCCAGAACGCCGGGTCGGCATCGCGCACGCCGGTGGGCGAGGCGTCCTGCAGCACGGTGAGGAGGTGTTCGCCGGACAGCCAGCGCATCTCGATCGACTGGGTCGCCCAGTGGCGCAGGAGCTCCGAGAGTTGAGCCGCCGCATCGGTCTCGACGCGCTTCAATCCCGACCAGTCGAACACCCACGGCAGCGGCAGTTGCAGCGTCACCGAGCGCAACCGCGCGATCGCGTCGACGTCGAGCGTTTCCGGGCAAACCCAGCCGACATCGCCGCTGGCACGCGCCCCCGAGGGCTTCTCTTCGGCGGCCGCCTCGGCCACCAGCTTGGGCAGCGAGAACCACTGCGGCGCCGACAAGCCGAACTGGTGCACATAGTCGACGGCGAGCGACTCGAACTTGGCATGCTGGCCCGTGGCCCGGTACAGGTCGAACAGAACCAGCCACGTCTCGGCGTGTTGCGCCCGGGCGCCGCCGTTGGTGACGAGTGTCGACAGTGACTGCTCGCACTGCACGAAGTCGGCGTTGGCGAACGCGATGACCGCCTCGTCGAGCTCGGGATCATGGACGACCTCGCTGACCTCGACCTCGGGGCCAGCGGCGGCGCCGGCGCGCGCTGGCGCCATCGCGGCGGAGTTGGCCGGCGCCAGCGGCGACATGCCGCCGCCCATCACCACCGGCGACGGAGCGGCCACGGGCGGCAACTCGGCGTCGGTGAGCACCGGCAGTGCCGGCAGGCGATCATCGGCCGGCGCAGGAGGTGCCACCACGGCAGCGCCGTCCAACGGGGCGGCGGCGGTGCGCAGCGTCGCCGGCAGCGATGCGGGCTGTGTCGGAGCGTTGTAGAACTCGGCGCTGCGCTTCTGGCTGCCGGCGTAGCCGCCGTCGCCCACCATCTGCTGCTCGATCTCGTCGATCTTGGCCTTGACGCCCGTGTCCACGCGCACCGGCGGGCTGTCGGTGATACGCACCTCGGAGTCGTCGATCCGCGACGAATGGCCGAGCGCCGCCAGCTGCTCCGGCGACAGGCCTTCGCGGCGCATCTTGCGCAGCATGTCGAATTCGCGCTTGCGCACGAAGTCGTTGCGCCGCTTGCGCTCGATCATGGCCTTGAGCTCGGACTTCTCGAGGTCGAGCTCGCCGCCGTCGTCCTGGCGGGAATTGAGGTCGGCCCAGTCGGTGGCCGGATTGGCCACGAAACGCACAACCTTGCGGAAGAAGCTTTCGTCCTTGGGCTGTTGTTCGGCCATGGGTGGGGTCGGCGGCGGATCAGTCGCCGAACATCTTCTGCTTCAGTTCGCGGCGCTGCTGCGCCTCCAGCGACAGCGTGGCGGTGGGGCGCGCCAGCAGCCGGGCCAGACCGATGGGTTCACCCGTCTCGTCGCAATAGCCGTAGTCGCCGGCCTCGATGCGAGCCAGCGATTGCGAGATCTTCTTCAGCAGCTTGCGTTCGCGGTCGCGCGTGCGCAACTCGAGCGCGTGCTCCTCTTCGATGGTGGCGCGGTCGGCAGGGTCGGGCACGATGGAGGTGTCTTCGCGCAGGTGTTCGGTGGTTTCGCCGGCGTTGGACAGCAGATCATCCTTCAGCGCCTGCAAACGGGCACGGAAGAATTCGAGCTGTTTTTCATTCATGTACTCGGCATCGGGCATGGCGAGCAGTTCATCCTCGCTCAGATCACGCCCGGCCTTGCCTTTCCAGGCATTGGCGAGCTTGGGATCGGCCTTGTAGGTCGGCCGCACGGGCTCGACTGGTTCGGGCAGCGCGCGCTGGGGCGGGCGCGGCGGGGCGAAGCGTTCGGTGAAGCGCGTGCCAGCGGAGACGATGGCGGGACTGGTTTGCGGCTTTTCGGTGGTCTTGGGCAAGGGACTGATGGCCGGTTGGGGCGCGGCTGAGGGAGTGGCGGAAGGGACGCTTGCGACGGGCCTGGGGGCCGCAGTCTTGGGCGCTACGGCGACGGGGGGATGACTGCGGCTGGGGGTCGGTCGTTCCTTGCTGGCGGGTTTGTGGGATGGTTTGGTGGCCAACGCCTTTGAGGCCGGCTTGGCGGCTGGCTTGCCGGACGCCTTGGGCTTCGGCCGGGCTCTTGCAGCCAGCTTTGCAGCAGGTTTGGCGCCTCTGGCGGCCGGTTTCGCCGCCGGCTTTGGCTTTGCCGCCTTGGCCGCTGCCTTGGCCTTGGCCGTGGCTTTGCCTGGGGTGGGCTTGCCGGCCGCTGATTTGCGGGTGGGCGCCTTCTTGGCCGGGCTCTTGCTCACGATCGACATCACTCCTGGCGGGGGAGGTTATACCCGCTTCTGATGCGCGGCTGTGGGATTCCGGCGCCGTTTTCGGGCGCGCGGATTGTAGCCACCTCCAGGTGGCGTGAAATCCGGTCTAGACGAGGCAGGCCTGCAGGCCCTGCAGCAGGATGTCGCGGGGCAAATCGATGCCGATGAACACCATCTTGCTGCCCTTCTTCTCGCCGGTTGCCCACTTCGGACCGAGGTCGCTGCCCATCAGTTGATGGACACCCTGGAACACCACCTTGCGGTCGCTGCCCTTCATGTAGAGCACGCCTTTGTAGCGCAACATCTTGGGGCCGTAGACCTGCACGATCGACCCGAGGAAATCCTCCAGCTTGGCGGCGGCAAACGGCCTGTCGCTGCGGAAGACGAACGACTTCACGTCGTCGTCGTGATGGTGATGGTGCGGACGGTCGCAGTGTTCACCATGGTCGTGATCGTGACCGTGATCGTGGTGATCGTGGTCGTCGGTACTCAGAAACTCGGGATCGATCTCCAGCTTGGCATTGAGATTGAAGCCGCGCAGGTCGAACACATTGGACAGGGGCACCTCGCCGAAATGGACGCGTGACTGCGGCGCCCGCGGGTTCATGTGCTTCAGCCGGCGCGCCAGCGCATCGACCTCGGCGGTGTCCACCAGGTCGGTCTTGCTGATGAAGATCTGGTCGGCGAAACCGACCTGTCGCCGCGCCTCCAGCCGGGTGTCGAGTTGTTGGTCGGCGTGCTTGGCGTCGACCAGCGTCAGCACCGAGTCGAGCAGATAGGTCTCGGCGATCTCGTCGTCCATGAAGAAGGTCTGGGCCACCGGGCCCGGATCGGCCAGTCCCGTGGTCTCGATCACCACCCGCTCGAAGTCGAGCTCGCCCTTGCGCTTCTTCTCGGCCAGTGCCGACAGCGTCGAGCGCAGATCCTCCCGGATCGTGCAGCAGACGCAGCCATTGTTCATCTGGATGATCTGCTCGCCGGTGTCGGCCACCAGGATCTCGTTGTCGATGCTCTCCTCGCCGAACTCGTTCTCGATCACGGCGATCTTCTGGCCGTGCGACTCGGTAAGTACGCGCCTGAGCAACGTGGTCTTTCCGGATCCCAAAAACCCGGTGAGGATCGTGGCGGGGATGAGGCCTTGCGACATGGGGAGCTCCGGTTCGAACCGGGTCATTTGACGACGGCCCATGGTATTTCAAGGCGGGGTTGTCCCCGGCTGATCGGGTATTCTCGCGCCAGCGTCCACTCCCGACACCCGACGTGTCAGACCCGCAGCAGAGCCGCCCGATGCGGCTCGAATCCCGCGCCGGCAGCGACAAGCGTAGCCTGTTCGAGCGCGTGGTGGAGTTTTTGTCGCCGGGGCCGGATTCGCGCGCGGAGCTGATCGAGACGCTGGCCGAAGCGGAGAACCGAGAGCTGATCGCGCCGGAGTCGCGCATCATGCTCGAAGGCGTCATCCGCATGGCCGACATGATTGCCGGTGACGTGATGGTCGCCGCGCCGCGGATGGACCTGCTCGACATCGACGCGCCGTACGACGAATTGCTGGCGGTGGTGATCGAGGCCGGCCATTCCCGTTTTCCGGTGTACGAGGGTCAGCGCGACAACATCATCGGCATCCTGCTGGCGAAGGACTTGCTGAAGCTGCAGCGCGCACCCGAGCTGAACCTGCGCACGCTGCTGCGGCCGGCCGTGTTCGTGCCCGAGTCGAAGAACCTGAACGAGCTGTTGCGCGACTTCCGTTCCAACCGCAACCACCTGGCGATCGTGATCGACGAGTTCGGCAACACCGCGGGCCTGATCACCATCGAGGACGTGCTCGAGGAGATCGTCAGCGAGATCGAGGACGAGTTCGACGAGATCCAGGGCGACGAAGGCATCTACACGCTGGCCGACGGCTCGCAGCGCATCGCCGGCGATGCGAGCATCAGCGCCGTCAACCGGGTGCTGGGCGCGCAATTGGCGGAGGACGCGTTCGACACCGTCGGGGGGCTGGTGGCCCACGAGCACGGCCGCGTGCCGCGGCGCGGTGAGACGGTGGTCGTGGGCGGCCTGTCGTTCACGGTGATGCTCACCCGCGGCGGCGCCGTGCGCTGGTTCAAGGTGGCGCCGGCCTCGCGCGAGACCGGCGCTTGAGCCCGTCGTGGCGGGCGCCACGGGCGCTGCCCGCCTGGGCCGATGTGCTGCTCGTCGCGGCGCTCGGCGCGCTGCAGACCCTGACGTACGTGCACACCGGCTGGTGGTGGCTGCAGCTGCTTTGTGTGGCCGCGCTGGCGCAGCGCGTGCGGGCTGCCTCGACGCGGCGCGCTGCCGCGCTTGGCTTGGCTTTCGGTGCCGCCTGGCTCGGCGCCGGGGTGTGGTGGCTGTTCATCAGCATGCACCGCTACGGCAACCTGCCGGCTTGGATGGCCGCGCTGGCGGTGTTGGCGCTGGCGCTGGCGTTGTCGCTTTACCTCGCGCTCGCGACGGCGGCTGCGGCGCGCTGGCGCACCGGGGTGGTGGCGCTCGACGTCGCCTGCTTCACCGCGGTCTGGTTGTTGGCCGAATTGGCGCGCACGTGGCTGTTCACCGGCTTTCCATGGCTGGCCTCGGGCTATGCACAGGTCGACTCTCCACTGGCGGTGGCGGCGCCGTGGATCGGCGTGCTCGGCATCGGTGCGCTGGTCGCCGCCCTGGCGTCGTTGTGGTCGTACGGGTGGTCGCAGCGCCGGGCCATGGCGGCCAGCGTGGCGGTACTGGCGCTGGCGGGGTGGGCCGGGCCACCGTCGCACAGCCGGCCGGCCTCGACGCTGGCCGTGAGCCTGCTGCAGACCAATCTGCCGCAGGACGAGAAATTCATGGTCGCGCAGTTGCCCAGCACGCTGCGGGCGCTGGCCGCCGACCTGGCGGCTGCGCGCGGCCAGCTGGTGATCGCGCCGGAGACCGCGGTGCCGCTGCTGCCGTCGCAGCTCGACGAAGTGGCGCCCGGCTACATGGCGGCGCTCGCCGAACGCTTCGGCACCCCGACCCGGGCCGCGCTGGTCGGCGTGCCGCTGGGCGACTACGACCGCGGCTACAGCAACTCGGTGCTCGGCTTCACCGGCGCGCCGGGCGCGGCACCGTACCGCTACGACAAGCAGCACCTGGTGCCATTCGGCGAATTCATCCCCACCGGCTTTCGCTGGTTCACCACGCTGCTGAACATTCCGCTGGGCGACTTCATGCGCGGCGTGCGCAACCCGCCGTCGTTCGCGTTCGCCGGCGAGCGCATCGCACCCAACATCTGCTACGAGGACCTGTACGGCGATGAACTGGCGCTGCGCTTCGGCGACGAAGCGGCCGCGCCGACCATGTTCGCCAACCTGAGCAACATCGCCTGGTTCGGCGACACGATCGCGGTCCGGCAGCATCTGAACATCTCGCGCATGCGCGCGCTGGAGTTCCAGCGGCCGATGCTGCGGGCCACCAACACCGGCGCGACCGCGGTCATCGACCACCGCGCGCGGGTGGTGGCCAGCCTGAAGCCGTTCACGCGCGGGGTGCTCGAGGCGCAGGTGCAGGCGCGGGCCGGCATCACGCCGTATGCCTGGTGGGCGTCGCGCGCGGGGCTGTGGCCCTACCTGGCATTGGGGCTGCTCGGCGCCGGTGCAGCCGCGCGGCGCCGTGCCGCGCGACGCACACCCGCGGCCTGACGCCCGGGCGGCCGCAAGGCGCTCATAGAATCGTCGGCCCGCGCTCGTGCGGCAGGCCGCGATGCTCAACTTTCAACAACTGATCCTCAAGCTCCAGACCTACTGGGACGCGCAGGGATGTGCGCTGCTGCAGCCGTACGACATGGAGGTCGGCGCCGGCACGAGCCACACCGCGACGTTCCTGCGCGCGCTGGGCCCCGAGCCGTGGAAGGCCGCCTACGTGCAGCCGAGCCGGCGGCCGAAAGACGGCCGCTACGGCGAGAACCCGAACCGGCTGCAGCACTACTACCAGTACCAGGTGGTGCTGAAGCCGGCGCCCGCCGACATCCTCGACCTCTACCTCGGCTCGCTCGAGGCGCTGGGCTTCGACCTCAAGACCAACGACGTGCGCTTCGTCGAGGACGATTGGGAGAACCCCACGCTCGGCTGCTGGGGCCTGGGCTGGGAGGTGTGGCTCAACGGCATGGAGGTGACGCAGTTCACCTACTTCCAGCAGGTGGGCGGCATCGAGTGCCGGCCCATCACCGGCGAGATCACCTACGGCCTCGAGCGGCTGGCGATGTACATCCAGGGCGTCGAGAGCCTGTTTGACCTGCAATGGGCACCGGGCATCACCTACCGCGACGTCTACCACCAGAACGAAGTCGAGCAAAGTGCCTACAACTTCGAGCACAGCAACGTCGAGTTCCTGCTCACGGCCTTCGGCGAGCACGAGCGCCAGGCGCAACACCTGATGCAGCAGCAGCTCGCGCTGCCGGCGTACGAACAGGTGCTCAAGGCGGCGCACACCTTCAACCTGCTCGACGCGCGCGGCGCGATCAGCGTCACCGAGCGCGCGGCCTACATCGGCCGCATCCGCAACCTGGCGCGCGCGGTGGCGCGGAGCTACCTCGACAGCCGCGCGCGCCTGAAGTTTCCAATGGCGCCGCGTGCCTGGGCCGACGAGACGCTGGCTGCGCTCGCCAGGGGGGGCGACTGATGTCGACCTCGCGCAGCCTGCTGGTCGAACTGCTGGTCGAAGAGCTGCCACCCAAGGCGCTGAAGCGCCTGGGCGAGGAGTTCGCTGCACGCCTGTTCGACGGGCTGAAGGCGCGGGGCCTGACCACCGAACACGCGGTGGCCACGCCGTACGCGACGCCGCGACGCCTGGCGGTGCACGTCAGTGGCGTGCTCACCGTGGCGCCCACCGAGGAGGTGGCGCGCAAGGTGATGCCGGTGGCGGTGGCGCTCGATGCCGCCGGCAGGCCGACGCCGGCCTTGCGAAAGGCGCTGACCAAGCTCGGGCGCGAGGCGCTCGCCGATCGCTGGCCCGACACGGCCGGCGGTCCCGACCGGCTCTACGAAGCGCCCGACGGCAAGACGCAGGCCCTGTTCCTGCGTTCGCTGGTGCAAGGCGCCACGCTGGCCAGCGGCCTGCAGGGCGCCCTGGATGACACGATCGACGAGCTGCCGATTCCCAAGGTCATGAGCTACCAGCTGGCCGACGGCTGGCAGAGCGTGCACTTCGTGCGCCCGGCGCACGGCCTGGTCGCACTGCACGGCGCCGACGTGGTGCCGGTGCGCGCGCTGGGTCTCGAGGCCGGCCGCGACACCCGCGGCCACCGGTTCGAGGCCCAGTTCGAACTGATCCGCCTGCAGGATGCCGACCATTACGCGCGCGTGCTCGAGGAGCAGGGTGCGGTGATCGCCAGTTTTGCCCACCGTCGCGCCGACATCGTGCATCAGCTGCAGCATGCGGCCAACCGGCTGGACCTGAAGCCGGTCGACGACGATGCTCTGCTCGACGAGGTGACCGCGCTGGTCGAGCGAGGGCGCGTGCTGCTGTGCGAGTTCGAGCCCGCATTCCTGGCCGTGCCCCCGGAATGCCTGATCCTGACGATGAAGGCCAACCAGAAGTACTTTCCGCTGCTCGATGCGGCGGGCCGGTTGACGCATCGCTTTCTCGTCGTGAGCAACATCCGGCCCGAAGATCCGAGCGCGATCGTCAAAGGCAACGAGCGGGTCGTGCGGCCGCGCCTGGCGGATGCGAAGTTCTTCTTCGACCAGGATCGCAAGAAGACGCTCGAGTCGCGCGTCCCCGGCCTCGACAAGGTGGTCTACCACGCCAAGCTCGGCACGATGGGCGAGCGGGTGCGCCGCGTCCGCGCGATCGCCGGTGCGATCGGCCAGCAGCTGGGCGGTGTCGCGCTGGCGGCGCAGGCCGAGCGCGCGGCGCAGCTGGCCAAGGCCGACCTGCTGACCGACATGGTCGGCGAGTTTCCCGAGCTGCAGGGCGTGATGGGTGGCTACTACGCACGGTACGACGGCGAAGCCGAGGCGATCGCGTTCGCGATCGAAGACCACTACAAGCCGCGCTTCGCGGGCGACGCGCTGCCGCGCCAGGAGGCGGGCCTGGTGGTCGCGCTGGCCGACAAGCTCGAGACCTTGGTGGGGCTGTTCGGCATCGGCGCACAGCCCACCGGTGACAAGGATCCGTTCGCGCTGCGCCGCCATGCGCTGGGCGTGCTGCGCATGCTGATCGAGCGCGCCGTGGCCGCCGACCTGAATGCGCTGGTGGCACTGGCGCAGTTGCCGTTCGAGGAGCACAAGGGTTGGCGCGACGCAGGCGACGAGCTGATGCGCTTCTTTCACGAGCGGCTCGCGGTCCTGCTGCGCGAGCAGGGCAGCACGGTGCAGGAAGTCGATGCCGTGCTGGCGCTGCAGCCACCGCGGCTGTCCGACGTGCCGCTGCGGCTGGCGGCGGTGCGGGCGTTCGCCGGCATGGCCGAGTCGGCGCCGCTGGCGGCCGCCAACAAGCGCATCACCAACATCCTGAAGAAGAGCCAGACCGACGGCATCGGCGCCGTGCAACCTTCGCTGTTCGCGGAGCATGCCGAGCGGTCGCTGCACGGCGCTCTGATGCAGGTGGCGCCCCGCGCCGATGCGTTGTTCGAACAACGCGACTACACCGCGTCGCTGCGCGAGCTGGCCGCGCTGAAGGTGCCGGTGGATGCCTTCTTCGACCAGGTGATGGTCAACGCCGAGGATGCGCGGTTGCGCGCCAACCGGCTGGCGTTGCTGGCGGCACTGCACAGCGCGATGAACCGGGTCGCCGATCTGTCGCGGCTGGCCGGCTAGACGGGGACGCAGCCTGTGGTGCCAATCCCCCGCCTCGTGATTGTTGGCCGCGACGGCATCCTCAACGTCTACCGCGAAGACCACGTGAAGTCGCCCGACGAATGGCAGCCCGTGCCCGGCGCGCTCGAGGCGGTGGCGCGCCTGAACCACGCCGGCTGGCACACGGTGGTGGCGACGAACCAGGCGGGCATCGGCCGCGGCATGATCGACATGGCGTCGATCAACGCGGTGCACCTGCACATGATGCAACGCCTGGCCGCGGTGGGCGGGCGTGTCGACGCAGTGTTCTTCTGCCAGCACACCCCGGAGGAAGACTGCGACTGTCGCAAACCAAAGCCCGGCCTGATGCGGCAGATCGCGTTGCGCTACGGCATCGACCTGCGCACGGTGCCGATGGTGTGCGACACGGTGCGGGATCTGCACGCCGCGCGCAGCGCCGGCTGCGAGCCGCACCTGGTGCGCAGCGGCCGCGCAGCCGAGCTGACCGACGCCCAGGTGGCCGAGATCGTCGCGCTGGTGCCGGGCACCGAGGTGCACGACAGCCTGGGCGCGTTCGTCGACTTCCTGCTGCAACGCGCGCACGTGGCCGACTCGAGCCCGATGGGGCTGCACTAGCGTAGCCGGCCATGTCGAACGCGCTGGTGCTGCTGCGCTCGCTGGTGTTCCTGCTCTGGATGGTGGTCACCGTGATCCCGTACGCCATTGCGGTGCTGGTGGCCTCGACGGTTCAGCGGGGCGCGCCGCTGTACTGGATGTGCGTCGCCTGGCTGCGGCTGGTGATCGGCGGCGCGCGCTGGATCTGCGGCGTGCGCTACCGCGTGCAGGGCATGGAGCATGTGCCCAGCGCAGCGCGCGAGCGCGCCGCGGTGATCCTGGCGCCGAAGCACCAGTCGACCTGGGAGACCTTTGCGCTGCCGACATTGATGCCGCACCCGCTGGCCTACGTGTTCAAGAAGGAGCTGCTGCAGATCCCGTTCTTCGGCTGGGCCATGGGGCGGCTGGACATGATCCACATCGACCGCAGCAAGCGCGCCGAGGCCTGGGGCCGCGTGGCCGAGCAGGGTGCGCGGCTGATGGCCGAGGGGGTGTGGGTCATCATGTTTCCCGAGGGGACGCGCACGCCCCGCGGATCGCAGGGCGTCTACAAGAACGGTGCCACGCGGCTTGCCGTGGCCAGCGGCACGCCGATCGTGCCGATCGCCGTGGCCTCGGCGCGCTGCTGGCCGCGGCGCAGCTTCCTGCTGCGACCCGGCACCATCGACGTGTCGATCGGCCAGCCGATCGACAGCCGCGGTCGAGAGGCCGACGAGCTGATGCGCGAGATCGAGCGCTGGATCGAGGCCGAGATGCGCCGCCTCGACCCCGAGGCCTACCCGCCGGTGAGCGAGTCGAGCGCAGCGGCCCAGCCGTCGTAGCGGCCAAGGGCGCTCCGTAGAATCGATCGCATGCCGTCGTTCAAGAGGTCGCCGCAGCCGGGGCAGATGAGCCTGTTCGCGTTCGACATCGCGCCGCAGGACGTGTGGCAGGCGCGGCAGCAACCCGGCGACGCACCGGTGCCGCCGCCTCCGGACCTGCTGCAACACCCGCGTGCGCAGCGCGAGATCGTGCTGCGCGGCCAGCGCGTGGCGTACGAGTTTCGCGTCGCACGACGGCGCAGCATCGGCTTCACGGTCGGCCTTGAGGGTCTGAGCGTGCGTGCGCCGCGCTGGGTGCGCCGTGCCGATGTCGACGATGCGCTGCGCGAGCGCGCCGGCTGGATCCTCGAGAAGCTGGCCGAGCAGCGTGAGCGGGCGGTCCGCGTGCAGGCCTCGCGGGTGCAGTGGCGCGAGGGCTCCGCCATCCCGTTTCTCGGCGAGCCGGTGGTGATGGTGCTCGACCCGCGTGTGGCCGGTGCCGTGCTCGACGCCGATTCGCACGGGGGGCTGCCCGGCGTGCCGCGGCGCGTGCTGCGCGTGGGCCTGCCCCACGACGCCGTGCCTGCGCAGCTGCGCGAGGCGGTGCAGGGCTGGCTGCAGCGGCAGGCGTTGCGCCTGTTCAAGGAACGCTGCGCGCACTTCGCGCCCCGGCTGGGCGTGCGCGTGCGCCGACTGTCGCTGAGCTCCGCGGCCACCCGCTGGGGCAGCGCCAGCGACGACGGCGCGATCTGGCTGCACTGGCGGCTGATCCACTTCACGCTGCCGGTGATCGACTACGTGGTGGCCCATGAGCTGGCGCACCTGCGCGAGATGAATCACAGCCGCGCGTTCTGGGAGGTCGTGCGATCGGTCGTTCCCGACTACGAACGGGCGCGCCGCACGCTCGACGATCAGCCTTTGCCCGCGCTGGATTGAAGCGGCTGCGGCAGCCGCGACGCCATCGGTGGCGGCGGCTCCCCCAAGAAACGAGGATGTTCCGGCCGCGCCGATGCAGGCACACTGCCTTCGCGCTGTCATTGCGAGGCGGAGGGGGTGTTCAGGGAGGACGCCGTCTCGGCATCCACAAACGGCGGCAGGCTTCCGGCCTGCCGCCGTTTTCATTCACCTGCCCCGGCATGGCCACCTTGCGAATCGGGCGACAATTGCCGACATTGCATTGGCGACCTGCAGGCAATCCGTGACCACCGACCTCGGCGAATTGTTCGACACCAACCGCAAGTGGGCCGAAGCCACCGAGCGCCGCACGCCGGGCTTCTTCTCTCGCTTGCAGAACCAGCAGGCCCCGCAATACCTCTGGATCGGCTGCGCCGACAGCCGGGTGCCGGCCAACGACATCGTGGGCTTGCTGCCGGGCGAGCTGTTCGTGCACCGCAACGTCGCCAACGTCGTCGTGCATTCGGACCTGAATTGCCTGTCGGTGATCCAGTTCGCGATCGACCAGCTGCAGGTCAAGCACATCATCGTCGTCGGACACTACGGCTGCAGCGGTGTGCGCGCGGCGCTCGAGGACCGCCGCATCGGCATCGCCGACAACTGGCTGCGCCACGTGCAGGACGTGCGCAACAAGCACCGCGTGTTCCTGGAGTCGCTGCCCGACGACGAGACGCGGATGCGCGCGCTGTGCGAGCTCAACGTGCTGGAGCAGGCACACCACGTCTGCGGGACGACGGTGGTCGGCGATGCCTGGGCGCGCGGCCAGACGGTGGTCGTGCACGGCTGGATCTACGGTCTGCACAATGGCCTGCTGGAGGACCTGCGCATGACGGTCGACACCGCCGACGGCGTCGGCGCCGCCTATGGCCTGGCGCTCGGCGCGGTGAAAGAGCGCTATAGCGGACGCCGGTCGCCGTCTTCAAGCTGACTGGCAGCAGGCGATCGCCTCGGCGCGCAGATGTTCCCGCACCAGCTCACCGACAACCGTGCCTTCGACATCGCGCAGGCGATGCTCGACGGATTCAACAAGCACTACCGCCTGTTCCGCGAATCGAGCCGCATCGCCAAGGCGCGGTTCGAAGCGGCCGACTGGGCCGGCCAGCAGCGCGCGCAGCGCGAGCGCATCGAGTTCTACGATCGCCGCGTCGACGAGAACGTCGAGCGGCTGCAGCGCGAGTTCGACATCCAGCACCTGTCGATGGACAGTTGGCAGCAGGTCAAGCTGCACTACATCGGCCTGTTGATCGAGCATCACCAGCCCGAACTGGCGGAGACCTTCTTCAACTCGGTGACCACCAAGATCCTGCACCGCAGCTACTTCCGCAACGACTTCATCTTCGTGCGGCCCGCGGTGTCCACCGAGTACATCGAGAACGACGAGCCGGCCTCGCAGCCGACCTACCGCGCCTACTACCCGACCCGCGAGACGCTGCGCGACACGCTGGTGCGCATCGTCGACAACTTCCAGCTGAAGAACGAATTCGAGGACCTCGGCCGCGACATCGACCAGGTGCTGGCGGCCCTGCGCGCCTACGCCGGCGAGGTGCGCTTGCGCACCAACTATCAGATCCAGGTGCTGTCGAGCCTGTTCTTCCGCAACAAGGGGGCCTACGTCGTCGGCAAGATCGTCAACGGCTTCGTCGAGACGCCGTTCGCGTTGCCGATCCTGCACGTCGGCCGCGGTCGCCTGGCGATCGACACCGCGTTGTTCGGCGAGGACGACCTGCTGCTGCTGTTCAGCTTCGCGCGAGCGTACTTCATGGTCGAGATGGAGATCCCGAGCGCTTACGTGCAGTTCCTGCGCTCGCTGATGCCGCGCAAGCCGCGCTCCGAGATCTACAGCGCGATCGGCCTGCACAAGCAGGGCAAGAACCTCTTCTACCGCGACTTCCTGTACCACCTGCGGCACTCGAGCGACCGCTTCCGCGTCGCTCCGGGCATCAAGGGCATGGTGATGCTGGTGTTCGACCTGCCGTCGTTCCCGTTCGTGTTCAAGGTGATCAAGGACTTCTTCCCGCCGCAGAAGGACACCACGCGCGAACAGATCAAAGCCAAGTACCTGCTGGTCAAGAGCCACGACCGTGTCGGCCGCATGGCCGACACGCTGGAATACAGCAACGTCGCGTTCCCGCGACATCGCTTCGAGCCGGCGCTGATCGACGAGCTGCGCAGGGAATGCCCGAGCCTGCTCGAAGAGTCGGGCGACACGCTGGTGATCCGCCACCTGTACATCGAGCGGCGCATGATCCCGCTGAACATCTACCTGGCCGACGCCGACGCGCGGCAGATCGAAGCGGCCGTCATCGAGTACGGCAACGCGATCAAGGACATGGTGGCCGCCAACATCTTCCCCGGCGACATGCTGTGGAAGAACTTCGGCGTCACGCGCCAGGGCAAGGTGGTGTTCTACGACTACGACGAGATCGAGTACATCACCGACTGCAACTTCCGTCGCGTGCCCGAGCCCCGCACCGAGGAGGACGAGCTGTCCGGCGAGGTGTGGTACTCGGTCGGCCCGAAGGACGTGTTTCCCGAGACCTTCGGCCCGTTCCTGCTCGGCAACCCCACCGTGCGCGAGGTGTTCATGAAGCACCACGCCGACCTGCTCGACCCGGCGTACTGGCAGGCGCACAAGGAGCGCATCCTCGCCGGCCATGTGTACGACGTGTTTCCGTACGATGCCGGCCGGCGCTTCGTGCGGCAGCGGCGGCGCGAGGTGGCCGGAGCTGCCACGTGACACTGCGCTCGGCGCCGCGTTCCGGCCCGGTGCGCCGGCCGCGGGCAACGGCCCGCGGAGCGCGTCGATGACCTGGCACGAAGCGCTCGAGCTCGCCAGCTTCATCGTCACGGTGGTCGGCCTGCCGTTCGCGATCGCGGTGTTCGTCTACGAGCAGCGGCGCGAGCGCGAGAACGAGGAGGAAGAGGCCTATCAGCACCTGGCCGACGCCTACAACGACTTCTTGAAGGTCGTACTTGCCAACGCCGATCTGCAGCTGCGCAGCAATGCCGCGCTGCCGAGCCCGACGCCCGAGCAGAACGAGCGCATGCTGGTGATCTTCGACATGCTGATCGCGCTGTTCGAGCGTGCCTACCTGGTGGCGTATAAAGAAGACATGACGCCCACCGAGAGCCGGCGCTGGAACAGCTGGGACGACTTCATGCGCGAGTGGTGCCGTCGCGACGACTTCCACAACGCGCTGCCGCTGCTGTTGCGCGGTGAGGACCCCGGCTTCCAGAGCTACATCAAGCGCGTCGCGCAGGAAGAGCGCGGCGCACCGATCCTCTCTAGCCACTGATCGATTCGACAAGGAGTACCGCCATGGCCGATCCCATCGTCATCGTTTCCGCCGCCCGCACGCCGATCGCCGGCATGCTCGGCGACTTCGCATCGCTGGCCGCCTGGGAGCTCGGCGCGGCGGCGATCAAGGCCGCCGTCGAACGCGCCGGCGTCGCCGGCGACGCCGTCGACGAGGTGCTGATGGGCAACTGCCTGATGGCCGGCCAGGGCCAGGCGCCGGCACGCCAGGCGATGCGCCGCGCCGGGCTGCCCGACGCCACCGGCGCCGTGACGCTGTCGAAGATGTGCGGCTCGGGAATGCGCGCGATGATGTTCGCGCACGACATGCTCGTCGCCGGCTCGGCCAACGTGATGCTCGCCGGAGGCAT
>DATIFD010000079.1:0-4928 GCA_035455385.1 Burkholderiaceae bacterium | reverse complement strand
CGCGCCACAGCGGCTTGCTGACCGGGCTGGTGGTCGCTTCCAGGATCTTGTCCTTCCAGTCGCCTGCGCCGCCGGCGCGGCCATCGGCGAACTTGTCCTTGCCGAAGATCACGTCCTTGAGCTCGGCGAGAAAACCGGTCTCCCAGATCCAGTGCGCGTGCTCGACGCCGTTGCCGTCGATCACGTCGCGCCACGCACGTGCGCGCCTGGCTGCGCCATCCACGGTGTTGAGGCCGCCGTGCGCGTGCAGCAGCAGGTTGAGCTCCCCGCGCTGGGCCGCGGCGGCGACCTTCTCGTCGATCAGCTGCTTGGCCGATGCGCGGGTGGTGGCGTACTCGCTGCGGCTGTCGAACTGGCCGTCGTCGATGTGAATGACGTGGCGGTTCACCTCCGCGGGCGGCGGGCCGCTCTCGCTCCTGCGGCTGCCTTGATTGCCCACGGTGTACTCGCTGCGCAGCGCCTGCAGCGACTCCACCGGCAGCGCCATCGTGGCGACCCAGAGGTCCCACGCGTTGCGCTCGAAGTCTTCGTAGGTCCAGATGGCCAGGCCGCGGCGCACCCTGCCGCCGAGCGCGACGCCACCCCAGCCGGTACCCCACGAGTTCTGCACGACGAAGCCCTGGTCGACGTAGCCGACGATGCAGAACGCGTGGCCCGTGGTGTCGCCGCCGCGCGAGAGCGGGATCACCCCGCCCTTGGGCTTGCTCCAGCCGTCGTGCGTGGCCGCCGCCGCGAACGCCACGCCCACCTCGCTGAGCGCGCACTGCATGTCGGTGCGGCGCGGCAGCACGCGGTAGTACACGCCGAGCGGACGCTTCAGCGCATCGGTCTGGCGATCGAGCGTGAGCGCCACGTCTTTCGGGTCGTCGCTCGGCCACGCCCGTTCCGCGCAGACGCCGTGCTTGTACCAGCCCTTCATCGCGCCGCGCGCGCTGGACCAGTCGTACTTGTTGCCGGGCCACTGGTCGTAGCGCTTGGCGGTCTCGAACAGCATGCGGGCGCTGACGCGCTCGCGGCCGCCGCGCTGATGCAGCAGGTAGTTGATGGTGGCCGCCAGGCCGAAGCCGGTGCAGGCGCCCTCCTGCTGCTGGTCGAGCACCTCGATGCCCGCCCACTCGGGCAGCAGCGTGGCGGGCAGGCTCTTCAACAGCGCGGGACGGTAGATCAGGTCACGCGAGTCGAACGAGTCGCGGTTGGTTCCTTTGGCTTGCTTGGGCATGGCAGGCCTCCATGGGCCCGCAAGTATGGGTCTGCCCCTGGTGGCGCCCCACCCCTAGGAACGAGCGCACACAGCGCGCGCACCCGTCCGATCCCGGCGCCTCGATCGCTGCCGCCACGTGGAGCGGCCTCGGCTCACGGGTGCTTGGTCCCCCATTCGCGCATCGCCCTCACGATCGGCCCCAGGCTCTTGCCCTTGTCGGTCAGCAGGTACTCCACGCGCGGCGGCCGCTCGCTGTAGAGCTGGCGGCGAATCAGGCCGTTGTCTTCCATCGCCTTCAGGCGCGCCGACAGGATGTTGGGCGCCACGCCCGGCAGCGAGGCTTGAAAGTCCTGAAAGCGCCGCGGCCCCTGCAGCAGCAGGTCGCGCAGCAGCAGGATGGTCCAGCGCTCGCCGATCAGGTCGAGCGTGCGCGCCACCGGGCAATCGGGGATGTCGTAGCTCTTGGCCATGACCAGAGCATAGCCTTTTGACTTTTTTCATGCAAGTCACTAGTCTTTCGCTACTTACTTGCACCATGCTAGTCACTACGGAAGGAACGCGCATGATCTCGTCACTTCGCAACCGCGGCGCACACGGCCTGTGGATCGGCCTGGTCGCAGTCCTGCTCGCGATCCTCGTCGGCGGCCAGCCGCCGGCGGATGCCCGATCGCAGACGCAGCCGGGCCCCCTGTCACCCGAGCTCGCGTACCTGAAGCAGGTGAACCAGTGGCGCCCGCCCACCGACCCGCAGCTTCACTTCTTGCTGATGGGCCAGTTCGCCAACGCCGGCCGCCATCTCGAAGGCATCGCGTTCTTCGAGGATGCCCTGAAGCGTTTCGGCCCGCGGCTGAACGACAACCAGAAGGCGCAATACCTGCTGGCCATCGCCTCGCTGCGCGCGGGCCACGCCAACGACGTGCCGCTGCTCGAGCGCATCGGCTGGGTGCGCGACACGCTCGTGCTGCTCGACGATGCCAAGCGCCTGAGCGCGGGCCGGCAGATGTTCGTCTCGCGCTGGATGTCGGGGGTGGTGCGGGCGCAGATCCCCGCCTTCCTCGGGCAGCGCGAGGCGGCGCTTGCCGATCTGCGGTGGTGCGTCGACCACGCCGACCTCGCGCCGCATCGCGACTGGCTGCGCGAGGTGCATGCCAGGCTCTCCGACGTCCACCGTGCGGGCGGCGACGCGGCGCACGCCGCGCGCGAGCTGGCGCTGAGCGGCTACGAGACCGAAAGCCGCCCCGCGATCTTCACCACGCCGTTCGGCGTCAGCGCGTCGGCGGGCGGCACCTTCGCGCCGCCGGCCATCCGCGAGGTGGTGAAAGACACGGTCTACGCGCTGTCCGGCTTCGAGTTCACCGAGTTCTACTTCGTGATCTCGGCCGACCGGCGCGAGCTGATCGCCATCGACGCCGGCACGCGGCCCGACTCGGCGCGTGCGGCCTACGAGGCGCTGAAGGCGGCCGTGCCGTCACTGCCCCCGCTCACGACCGTTTTCGTCACCCACGCCCACTGGGACCACGTGGGCGGGCATTCGTTCTTTCGCAGCTTGAATCCGGCCGTGCGCTTCGTCGGCCGCAGCAACTACCAGGACGAGCTCGCCATCGACGCCATGGCCAACCCGGACGGGTTGAGGCAGTTCTTCGGCGACCGCTTCCGCCTCGCGGACGTGCTGAGCTACAAGCCCGACGTGGGTGTGGACCGCGCCACGACGGCGGTGATCGGCGGCACGCGCTTCAACCTGCTACCCACCCGCGGCGGCGAGACGGACGACGCGATGCTGGTGCACATGCCCGATCGGGGCGTGCTGTTCGTCGGCGACATCCTGATGCCGTACCTCGGCGCCCCGTTCGAACCGGAGGGCAGCGTCGACGGGCTGCTGGCCGCGATCGACCAGGTGCGCGCGCTGCAGCCCCGACTGCTGCTGCACGGCCACGAGCCGCTGACGCGCGCGTTCGCGTCGACGGCCATGCTCGACCAGCTGCGCCCTCACCTGCAATGGCTGCGCGACGAGGTGGTGGCGGCGATCCAGCGAGGCACGCCGCGCGCCGCGATCCAGCAGGCCAACCTGATGCCTCCCACGCTCGAGGCCAGCAGTTCGGAAGTGCACCTGGCCTACCTGCTGCTGCGCGAGAACCTGATCAACCGCCTGTTCCAGCAGCGCAGCGGCTATTGGCAAAACGGCCTGCAGGGCCTGGACGCGCTGACCGACGCCGATCGCGGCACCGCGCTGGTCGACTATCTCGACCTCTCCGACGCACAGATCGCCGCGGCGGCCCAGAAGATGATCAAGGACGGCCGGCACGAACTGGCCGCGGCCGTGCTGCAGTGGGCCCAGGCGCGGCACCCCGACAGCGCGACCCTGGCCGCCCCTCGCAGGCTGGCCTACGTGAAGCTGATGGAGAAGTACCAGGAGTTCAATCCGTTCAAGCTCATCGTGTACAGCGCCCAGGCGGATCAACCGGTGCCGCAGGTGGGCGATGCACCGCTGCCGCAGTAGCCCCTGGCCCGCACCGTCTGGCGCAATGCCCGTCAGCCGCCATTGCCTTCGCGTGGCGACTCCCCTCGCTCGAATGGTCGGGACGGCTTCTGCGCACGCGCGCGCTCCTCGGCGTGGCGCTCGGCCTGTTGTTGCTCTTGCTGCTGACGTGCCTGCTGCTGTTGCCGCTCGTGGGGCGGCTTCTGCTGGCGCCCCTGCGGCTGTTGCTCATGCTCTTGCGCCTGTTGCTGCCGTTGGCGAGCCTGCTGCTCGCGAGCCTGCTGCTCGCGTTGCTGTTGCTGCCGGGCCCTTTGTTCCTGCTGTTGCGGTTGTACCGCGCGCTCACGCGCTTCGCGTTGCGGCTGTGGCTGCGGCTGCTGCGGCCGCGGCTTGGCCTGTGGCGCCCTTGCGGGCGCGCCGCCAGGCTGGTCGCGCTCGCCGTCTTGGCGCACCTCGGCGGCCAGGCGCTCGCGCACATGGGCATCACGCGGCTCGTACCGATATTGCTGCTGGCGAATGGCACGCTGCTGCTCACCCGTCGGGTAGCGGTCGCCCGCGTATTGACGCTGGTAGACCGGCAGCGGAGCCGGCACAGGCGCCTGGCGACGGTCCCAATGGTCCCAGCCGCGGCGCTGCGCTTCCCACTGCGGGCCCCAGTGCGCGCCCCAGCGCGGCGGCTCGGCCGGCGCCCAGCCCGCGAAGTACGGTGGCGGCGCGCGGTAGTAGCGCACCGGCACGCGCAGCACGAACACCGGCACGAATGCCGGCTCCACGATGGTCCACGGGCCGTTGTACCAGTAGCTCGAATACCAGCTGTCGTTCACGTACACCCAGTACAGGCCGTCGTAGAAGAAGTAGTTGGCCGGCAGCCCGGGCGCGTAGTACACGGGGTATGCAGGCACCAGCTGCAACTCGGGGTAGACCGGCACGTTGATGCCAATCTGAACGCCCGGCACGCTGATGCCCACGCTGACGCTCACCGCGGCCGACGCTGGCGGCTGCGCCAGCCCCAACAGCAGCGGCAGAACCGAGAGGTAGTGACGACCGCGCATGATGCAACTCCCTTCGGAGAGCGCCCGGACCGGGCACTTCTTGCACTCAATGTAGGGACAGGCCCCGCGCGCTCGTATCGGTGCGTCGGCCATCGCCGTGTAGGACAACGCCTCGTCGTGTCTGGCCGGCGCGTGCTGCCTCTTCGACCATCGGGCGCAAATCCTTGCGCACCGGGCACGCTCCGAGTGTCGTCACCCG
>DATIFD010000078.1:0-4804 GCA_035455385.1 Burkholderiaceae bacterium | reverse complement strand
CCGCCGGTGAGCAGGGCGCCGAGCTTGCGACCGAACACGCCCGACAGCACCGCGCCGACGATCGGCACGCCGACGAAGAAGAACATCGCCAGTGCACCGAAGTCGAGCCCGCCGGACGGCTCCGACCCGCCGCGCGGCTGCGCCGCCGGTGCCGGCAGCCCCTCGGGCTTGATGCGCGCGGCGATGCGATCGATCGCGGCGTTCAGGCCGCCGGCGAAGTCGTTGCGCCGGAACGCCGGCGTGATCGTCTCGGTGATGATCTGATGCGCCGCCAGATCGGGCACCGCGCCCTCCAGTGCCTTGGCGACCTCGATGCGCACCTTGCGGTCGTTCTTGGCCACCACGATCAGCAGGCCGTCGCCGACGTCGCGACGGCCGATCTTCCACTGGTCGCCGACGCGCTGCGCGAAGGCGGCGATGTCCTCCGGCTGCGTGGTCGGAACGATCAGCACCACGATCTGCGAGCCGACCTCGCGCTCGACGTCGGCCAGGTGCTGCTCCATGGCCTGGCGCTGGGCCGGCTGCAGCGTGTCGGTCTGGTCGATCACGCGGCCCGTCAGCGGCGGCACGCCCACCTGAGCCGCCGCCACGGCGGCCCACACCAGACCCAGGCCGAGCAGGCACGCTCGCGCGCCGCGGCGCAGCCACTGGGGCCACCGGATGCCGATCATCGCGTCACTCTGCCCTCAACCGCGCCGAAGACGGCGCTGCCGCCTCACTTCGACGCCGCAGGCGCGGGCTTGCCGAAGTCGACCGTCGGCGGCTTGGAGATCTGCGCTTCGTTGTCGACCGTGAACGACGGCTTGACCGAGTAGCTGAACAGCATCGCCGTCAGGTTGGTCGGGAACTGCCGCGTCAGCACGTTGTAGTCGGCCACCGCCTTGATGTAGCGGTTGCGCGCGACGGTGATGCGGTTCTCGGTGCCTTCGAGCTGCACGCGCAGGTCCTGGAAGCCCTGGTTGGTCTTCAGGTTCGGGTAGTTCTCGCTGACGGCGATCAGTCGCGACAGCGCGGACGACAACTCGCCCTGGGCCTGCTGGAAGCGGTTGAACGCCTCGGGATTGTTCAGCGTCTCGGGCGTCACCTGGATGCTGGTGGCCTTGGCGCGCGCCTCGATCACCTTGGTCAGCGTCTCCTGCTCGAAGCCGGCCTCGCCCTTGACCGTGTTGACGATGTTCGGGATCAGGTCGGCACGCCGCTGGTACTGGTTGAGCACCTCGGACCACGACGCCTTGACCTGCTCGTCGAGCCGCTGGAAGTCGTTGTAGCCGCAGCCCGACAGGCCGAGCACGGCCGTGGCCGCCAGCAGCCAACCCCACACACGCGATTGCCTCACCATGGTTTCGTCCTCTCTGCAGTACGACGCGCCGCGGATGCTACCCGCGTCGCGCGGCAGTTGGGGGCCTGTGGGCGACGTTCAAGAGCGCCACGCCGGCGACCGGCACCGGGCCGACACACCTGGGAGAAGTCCTCTTCGCCGAGGCGCGGTGCCGATGCAGGCTGCTTACCTTCGCCCGGGCAGCGTGGGCGCCCACTCAACCACCAGGAGAAACCGTGATGACAGCAGTTCTTCGTGTCGCCGCTGCGCTGCTGGCGCTGGGCGCTGCCGCCGCGCAGGCGCAGGAGGTGACGCTGCGACTGGTCAGCGCCTTCGCCGAGAACGGCATCTACGTGCAGCGCCTTCTGCCGTGGGTGCAGAAGGTCAACGCCGAAGGCAAGGGCGTGCTGCAGATCAACTTCATCGGCGGCCCGAAGGCGATTCCGCCGTTCGAGGCCGGCAACGCGGTGAAGACCGGCGTCGTCGACCTGGCGATGAGCACCGGCGCTTTCTACACCAACGTGATGCCCGAGGCCGACTTCCTCAAGCTCACCGAGATTCCCGTCGCCGAGCAACGCAAGAACGGCGCCTTCGACGCCATCAACAGGGTGTGGAACGAGAAGGCCAACATGCAGTACCTCGGCCGCATCGTCGAGAACCAGCCGTTCCACATCTACACCAACAAGAAGGTGGACAAGCCCGACCTCACCGGACTGAAGATCCGCATCACGCCGGTGTACCGCGAGTTCTTCGCGGCGCTCGGTGCCACCGTGATCACGACGCCGCCGGGCGAGGTCTACAGCGCGCTGGAGCGCAACGTGGTCGACGGCTACGGCTGGCCGATCGGCGGCATCTTCGACCTCAACTGGCACGAGAAGACCAAGTACCGCATCGACCCCGGCTTCTACGACGCGGAGGTGTCGCTGGTGATGAACCTGCCGGCATACAGAAGGCTGACCGACGCGCAGCGTGCCTACCTCAACAAGCAGGTGCTCGCGTTCGAGGCCGAGAACACCTTCTGGGCCCAGTACACGGCCGACGAGACGGCACGCCAGCAGAAGGCCGGCATCGAGGCGATTCGCTTCGACGCCGCCACCAGCAAGGCGTTCCGCGACAAGGCCTACCAGGTGGCGTGGGAGGCGGCCGCCAAGCAGAGCCCGGAGATCGCGGCACGCTTCAAGCCGCTGTTCACCAAGTAGCGTGCCGGCGTCGTTCGAGCGCGTGTCCAGCGCCTTCGGGCGCCTGCTGGCGGCGCTGGCGGTGCTGGGCTGCGCGCTGCTGGCCGCGATGCTGGCGATCATCGTGACCGACGTCGCGCTGCGCAACATCGCGGTGCCCGGACTGCCGCGCGGCCTGGCGTGGAGCAACGAGATCTCGGAGCTGCTGCTGTACCTGATCACGCTCAGCGTCGCGCCGTGGCTGCTGCGCCAGGGCCAGCACATCCGCGTCGACATCGTTCTGCGCGCTGTTCCCGCGCGGCTGGCCTGGCTCCTGGAGTGGCTCGGCGATGCGATCGGGCTGGCCTGCTGCATCGCGCTCGCGTGGTACGGCACGCAGGCCGCGTGGGCGAGCTACCGTGCCGGCGCGGTGAACATCAAGACGCTGGTGACGCCCGAGTGGTGGTGGCTGTCGCCGCTGCCGGCGATCTTCGTGCTGCTGGCCATCGAGATGGTGTTTCGCATGGCACGGCTCGCCGGCGCCGAGCGCGGGCCCCACAGCGACGCGGTCAGCGCCTCATGACGAGCTGGCAAGGCGCCGCCTGGCTGATGCTCGGCGGCTCGACGCTGTTGCTGTTCATCGGCATGCCGGTGGCGCTGACCTTCATCGCCATCAACATCGTCGGCGCCTGGCTCTACATGGGCGGCGAGGCCGGGTTGACGCAGCTCGCGCGCTCGAGCGTGATCTCGGTGACCTCGTTCGCGCTGACGCCGATCCCGCTGTTCGTGCTGATGGGCGAGATCCTGTTCCACACCGGCCTTGCCTTGAAGGTGATCGACGGCGTCGAGCGCCTGATCACGCGCATCCCGGGGCGGCTCGCGGTGGTCGCGGTGGTCGCCGGCACCGTGTTCTCGGCGATCTCGGGCTCGACGATCGCCACCACCGCGATGCTCGGCTCGCTGATGCTGCCGGTGATGCTGCAGCGCGGCTACCACCCGACGCTGGCCACCGGGCCGATCATGGCGATCGGCGCGGTCGACATGCTGATCCCGCCGTCGGCGCTGACGGTGCTGCTGGGATCGCTGTCGGGCATCTCGATCTCCAAGCTGCTCATCGGCGGCGTGATGCCGGGACTGATCCTGTCGATCGCGTTCGTCGTGTGGATCGTGCTGCGCGTCAGGGTCTCGCCGCATCTGGCGCCGGTCGACGAACCCGACGCGCCGCGGCACACCGGCTGGGAGCGCTGGCGCCTGTTCGTGCTGTACGTGCTGCCGTGCCTGTCGATCTTCGGCGTCGTCGTCGGCGCGCTGGTGGCAGGCTGGGCCACGCCCACCGAGTGCGCGGCGGTCGGCGCGTTCGCAACCCTCGTGTTCGCGGCGCTGTACCGCGCGCTGAGCTGGCGCGCGGTGTCGCTGGCGCTCAAGGGCACGGCATCGATCTCGGCGATGATCCTGTTCATCATCCTCGGCGCGACCACGTTCGCGCAGATCCTGTCGTTCTCGGGCGCCAGCAACGGCTTGGTGCAGGCGATCACCGGCCAGGGCCTGTCGAGCGGCGCGATCGTCGCCGCGATGATGGCGATGCTGGTCTTTCTCGGCATCTTCGTCGACCAGGTCAGCATGATGATGATCACGCTGCCGATCTTCATGCCGGTCGCGCAGACGCTCGGCATCGACACGGTGTGGTTCGGCGTGATGTACCTGATCTGCATGCAGCTCGGCCTGCTGCTGCCGCCGCACGGACTGCTCCTGATGACGATGCGCGGCGTCGCGCCGCCGCCGGTGACGATGGGCCACATCTTCGTAGCGGTGGTGCCCTACGTCGCGATGAGCCTCCTGCTGCTGGCTGCGGTGTTCTGGCTACCGGCGATCGCGACCTGGCTGCCGCGCTGGATCGGCTAGAGCAGCCGGCCGAGCGCCGTCATCAGCGCCGTGGCCAGCAGCACCTGCACGCCCAGCGCCAGCCCCGCATAGGCGCCGGCGTCGGGGTGCACCTGCAGCGCGCGCGCCGCGCCGATGCCGTGCGACGTGGTGCCGAGCGCGAAGCCGCGCACCTCGGGCTGCGCGATGCGCAGCGCGTCGAACAGGTACTTCGCGCTCAGCGCGCCGACCAGCCCGGTGAGCACCGCGAACACCGCCGCCAGTGCCGGAATGCCGCCCAGCTGCTCGGCGATGCCCATCGCCACCGGTGCCGTCACCGACTTCGGCGCCAGCGAGCGCAGCAACTCGGGCGTCAGCCCGAACCACCAGCCGAGCGCGACCGCCGAGCCCGATGCCACCGTGCCGCCGACCAGCGCGGCCACCAGCAGCGCGCCGGCGCGCCGGCGCA
>DATIFD010000077.1:0-5692 GCA_035455385.1 Burkholderiaceae bacterium | reverse complement strand
CACCGTCTTCTTCGCCGCGGCCACTGGCGGCAGCGGGTCGAGGTTGGCCGGGTTGCCGTCGTAGTAGCCGAGGTAGCGCTGGTAGATCGCCTTCACGTTGTGCTTCAGCGATCCGTAGAACGCGTGCACCGACCACTCCTGATTCAGGCTCGGCGGCAGCTTGATCATGTCGGCGATCTCCTGCCCGACGTAGCCGTGGTTGATCAGCCGCACCGTCTGGTCGTGCAGGAACTTGTAGGCGTCGCGCTGCTTGGCGAGGAACGCCCGCACCCGCTCGCCGCCCCATACAGGCCAGTGGTGCTGCGCGATCAGCACGTCGCTGCCGGCACCGTAGCGGTCGAGCGCACCGCCGAGATACTTGGACCAGACGAGCGGGTCGCGCACCAGCGCGCCGCGCAGCGGCAGCAGGTTGTGGAAGTTCTGCGTCGCGATCTCGGCCATGTTGAGCACGCGCAGCTGCGGGTAGTACATGATCATCTCGGCGGGCGCCTCGGCACCTGGCATGAGTTCGAACACGACGTCGATGCCGTCGATGCGGTGCGTCTCGATCGGCTTCTCGATCAGCCGCGTCGGCGCGATCAGCGTGATGCTGCCGCCCGACACCGTCTTGCCCAGCCCCGCATCGACCTGCGCGCGCTCGCCGCGCGGCAGCAGTGGCCCGAACTGGAACTGTGCGCGCCGCGCCATCGCGTTGCCGACGATCACGTTCTCGCCCACCGCCTCGTGCATGAAGCCCGCCGGCGCCCAGATGCTCACCTTGCCGACTTCGTCGTCGCCCACCACGCCGCGCACACCGCCGAAGTGGTCGACGTGGCTGTGCGTGTAGATCACCGCCACCACCGGGCGCTGCGGCCGGTGCCTGAAGTACAGCGCCATCGCCTCGCGTGCCACCTCCACGCTGATCAGCGGGTCGATCACGATCAGGCCGCTGTCGCCTTCGAGGATCGTCATGTTCGAAAGGTCGAGCCCGCGCACCTGGTAGACGCGGTCGACCACCTTGAACAGACCATTGGCCAGGTTGACGCGCGCGTGTCGCCACAGCCCCGGGTGCACGGTGTCGGGCGCCTCCTCGGCGGCGAGGAACTCGTAGCCCCTGAGCGTCCACGCTTGCCGCGAGCCGTCGGCGCGCATCACCACCTTGTCGCCGAACGCCTCGACGTGCCCGCGCGTCGCATCGTCGAACGACTGCCTGTCGGCCAGCGGCAGCTCGGCGCGCTGCGCACGGTTGGCCGCGCGCGTGGCCTCGGTGGCCTCCTTGGGCAGCTGCGGCTGGGCGAGCACCGCGCCGGCGGCCAGCGCTGCCGCAAACACGAACGTCGTGGCGGCAACGCGGGTGATCGGATTCATCGGGTCTCCTCGCTCCTATCGCTGCCGCGAATGCTAGTGCGTCCGTGTGTCGCGGTCGGCGGCGCCACGGACGCCACTGCCGCATCCGGCCAACGTGGCCGCGCCGGGCGGGTTGCGTTTGAAATCGCGCCGACATCGGGCTGCACCCGGGCATCTCTACGCTGAGCGCATCGGTTGGAACACACACCGCAAGGAGATCAGGATGAGCACCCTTCCCCACAGCATCCGGTTGTTCGCCAGCGTGGTGGGCATCGCCGTCGCAGCCGCGTTCGTGTCCACCGCCTACGCGCAGGGCGACATGCAGACCATGTCGCGCGCCGACGTGAAGGCACAGACCCGCGCCGCCTGCCAGGCCGGCCTGATCGTCGCGGGCGAAAGAGACCCGTCGATCAAGCAGCCCGCGCCGGTGTCGCCACGCAGCCGCGCCGAGCGCAAGGCGGAGACGCTCGCCGCCAACCGCAACGGCGGTCTGGGCTCGCCCGGCCAGAAGTCGTACTGGACGTACAACGTGATGCCGCGCGAAGCGCTGGCCAAGTCGAACAAGACACGCGCCGACGGCAAGGCCGAGACGATGCAGGCCGTGCGCAATCACCAGATGGTGCCGGCCGGCGACGCCAAGATCTGACCCCCTCGGCACTGCGGGCGCGCCGCGCCGGCGGCGCCCGCTGCAGTCAGCGCCATCGCTCTCGAGCGGCGGGGAAGCCGGCGGTGGGTTTGAGCCGGATCACCGTATTCTGCGGGATCCCTCTTGTCATCGCGGTCGGCTAGGCGGATGCTACGCGTCGGCCTGCGGGTCGCACGGCCGACGCAAGAGGAGATCCCATGACGAACAACCTGCGCACCACCGGCCACCTGCTCGCTGCACTGGCGGTCCTCGCGTTCGCCGCGACGATCGCATCCAGCGCCCATGCCCAGAGCGCATCGCAGCCCATGTCGCGCGCCGACGTGAAGGCGGAGACCAAGGCCGCCAACAAGGCGGGCCAGATGGTCCCGGGGGAAGAAGACCCCTCGATGAAGCAACCACCGCCGAAGTCGACCAGGAACCCCGCCGAACGCAAGGCCGAGACGAAGGCAGGCAACAAAGACGGCGGCTATTCGTCCGGCAAAGCGACCTACAACGCCCACAACGTCAAGCCGCGCGAGGATTTGGCCAAATCCACGAAGACGCGTACCGAAGGCAAGGCCGAGGCGAAGCAGGCCACCAAGGAGCGCAAGACGCCACCTGCCGGCGAAGCCGCCGCGCCGACGAAGTAGTTCCTCCCTCGACTGCCACGCTGCCCGTCGTCGTCACCCCGTCGTCGCAAGCCCGGCGGCCACCGCCACGCGCCACTGGCCGCGCGTGGTGGCGTCGCTGGCGGCACGCTGCACCTGAACGCGGGCGAGCCCGAGCGCCTGCGCGTAACGGTCGCACAACGCGCCATCGCCGAGCAGCGTGACCGCAGCGTGCCCGCCACGCGCGCTCGCGATCTCGGCACCGATCAACAGGCCCGACAGGAAGTCGGGCAGCTCATCGGCCGTGCGCTGGCCGATCAGCCCCGACGTGCGCGCCGCGAACAGCGCGTGCAGCAGGTGCGCATGCTGGGCCAGCCCGAGGCGCACGCCGTCGTCGAACGCCGCGGCCGCGAACGCCTCGCCGAAGGCCATCAGCCGGCCGAGGATCGAGTGCTGCGTCAGCACGGCGTAGACCTCGCCGGTCATGTGCGTCTGAAAGCCGAGCACGCGGTCGCCCTCGCCGAGCCAGGCCCATTTGCTGTGCGTGCCGGGCAGCACACAGCAGCTGCCCGCCGGCAGCCCGGCGCCCCACAGCTGCGTCTCTTCGCCGCGCATCACGTCGGCCTGGCCGTCGGCACCGACGCAGCGCAGGCCCGGCACGACGTGCACCGCATGGCCGTCGCCGAACGCCACGCGCACCAGCTGTGCGGCGGCGTCGACCAGCGACGCCGGGCATGGCACGTACGGCGCCTCGACCCAACCCTGCCGGCTGCCGATCATGCCGCTGGCGATGCATGCGCAGCGCGGGTGGGCGCGCAGCCAGTCGCCGCACAACGCCAGCAAGGCCTCGGCGAAGCGCCGCTCGGGTACCGCCATCACACCTGCAGCGGCGCGGCGCGTCTCGAGTGCAGTGCCCTGACGATCGAGCAGGCTCGCGCGCAGATTCGACGTGCCCCAGTCGAGGGCGATCAGGCTCGGGGGATTCAAGGGCATGCGGCGATGGGTCGCCGCACATTGTGGCGCCAGCGCACCGCCGGCGCGGAGACGGTCAGCGCGAGCTCGGCGGAAAGCCCATCTTGCGCGCGCGTTCGTCCCACACCGACGTTGCACGCGGCGGCAGTGCGGCCGGCCAGCTACCGGTCGGCGCGGTGGACCGCGGCGTCGACGCAGACATCGGCAGGCGGGTCGACTCGGCTGGGGCAGCGGCAATGGCGTTCATCGTGGGCACCTCGCACCGCCTGGGTTGCCGCAAGGACGGCGGAGGTTCATGGTCGACGGCGCCCGTCGCGACGCGAGCACAGCGCCGGCGATTCGCACGGCCGACGCTACATCGACAGCGAGCCTTCGCGAAACTCGGTCTTGTCGAGCCAAACGTTGACGAGCACCGGGCGGCCTTCGCGCGCCAGCGCGCGGGCGCGCTCGAGCGCGGGTCGCACCTCGTCGGCGTGGCGCACCAGCAGGCCCTGCGCGCCGAAGCCGGCGGCCACCTCATGGTAGGCGGTGCGCGCCAGCACGGTGGCCACGTCGTCCTTGAGCATCTTCACCTGCTCGCGCGCGATCTGCGTCCAGCCGGCGTCGTTGCCGACGACGGCGATCACCGGGATGCCGTGGCGCACGAAGCTGTCGAACTCGCTCAGGCTCCAGCCGCAGGCGCCGTCGCCGAACACCACCCACACCTCGCGGTCGGGCCGCGCCAGCGCCGCCCCGACCGCAAAGCCGGCGCCGACACCCAGCGTGCCGAACGCACCGGGGTCGAGCCACGTCAGCGGCCCGCGCGGATGCAGCACGTAGCTGGCGGTGCCGACGAAGTCGCCGCCGTCGGCCACGAACAGCGCATCGCCGCCCGCCTCGGCCTCGAGCGCGCGAAACAGCGCCAGCGGATTGACGAACTCGCCGCGCACCGCCGCCTGCTGGTCGATCTCGGCCTCGCGCGTCCGGTCGCGCGCGCGCAGCGCGTCGAGCCAACCCTGCCAGCGCTGCGCCGGCGGCAACGCCGAGGCCAGCGCCTCGATGAACAGGCCCGCGTCGCCGATGGCAGCGATGTCGGGACGACGGTTCAGCCGCGCGTCCTTCGCGCTGCGGTTGGCGGCGATCAGCGTCGCGCTGCGGCGCACGTGGCGACCGTAGTCGAGCCGGAAGTCGCACGGCACGCCGGCCAGCAGCACGCAATCGGCCTCGCGCAGCGCCTGGCGGCGGGCGTGCCGCATCTGCAGTGGATGGTCGCGCCCGAGCAGTCCACGCGCCATGCCCGACAGGTACACCGGCACCCCCAACCGCGCCACCGCCTGCGCCAGCGCGTCGGCCGACTCGGCGCGCACCACCGCCTGGCTGCCGATCACGACGAGCGGCCGCTCGGCCTTGGCCAGCGCGGCGGCTGCCGCGCGCGTGACGGACTCCGGCGCGTGTGGCAGGTACACCGTCTGCACGCCCGGCACCGCGTCGTCCTGGCTGCCAGCGAACATGCGCCGTGCGTGCCGGTTCAAATACCAGCGCAGCGCACGTTCGGGCAGCGAGTTGCCCTTGCCGGCCGCATCGGCGTACCACTGGCGGATCGACGCCTCGTCGTACAGCAGGTCCACCGGGCACTCGACGAACACCGGCCCCGGCACGCCCGAGCGCGCGAGCGCCAGCGCGTCGGCCACGGACGGCGCGAGGTCGCGCACTCGGCGCAGCTTGAAGAACCGCTTCACGTGCGGCTCGACCAGCGGACGCTGATCGATGTCCTGCAGCGCGCCGCGCCCCTGCAGCGCCGTGGGCGCCGCGCCGCCGATCAGCAGCACCGGGCTCTGCGCCAGCTGCGCGTTCTTCAGCGCGGTGATCGTGTTGGTGATGCCCGGCCCGGCCGTCACCGCCGCCACGCCGGGCTGACCGGTGAGCCGCGCGCTGGCGTCGGCCGCGAACACCGCGGTGACCTCGTCGCGCAGGTCGACCACGTGGATGCCGCGCGCCTTGGCGCCGCTCAGGATCGGCGAGATGTGTCCGCCGCACAGCGTGAACAAGCGCTGCACGCCGTGCGCCAGCAGCGCTTCGGCGATGCGGTCGCCACCGTGGCGCGCCGCAACGTTGCTCATGCCCACAGCACGCGGGTCTGCTGCGCGTACCAACCCTCGACGTGCGGTGCCGCCGCAGCCTC
>DATIFD010000076.1:0-5113 GCA_035455385.1 Burkholderiaceae bacterium | reverse complement strand
CCAGCCTGCCGTAGAGCCACAAGGTCATTGGCCCGGCGTGTACCATATGGGCGAAGTGTAGGCCCGCTCCTGGAGCGTCATCGTCGTACCCGGCAGGGGCGTGACACCGAAGCGCTTCGCGTCGTAGGCCGTCCAGCGCGGCGTCGGGATCTCGATCACGCGAACGTAGTAGAACGCGCGCAAAGCCGGGTCGAACGTCGGGTCCTTCCAGACTGCGCTGAGCTCGGTGGCGCCGATCGAGTTGGTCCAGGTGGCGTTGGCGACGTCGACGGTGCTGCCGACGGACGTGCGGCAGCGGCCGTCCGCGTCGATCTTGCGCCCGCCCGAGACGGCGACGTCGTAAATGCGCTCCTGCGTCTTGCCGTCCTTGTCGAGCCAGCCCTTGACGATCTGGATGCGATCGAGGTTGGCGCCGATGGCGTCCTTCAATGCGGCGACGAGGAAGGTCGGCGACTTGCCTTGCGGCGCGGCGCTCAGGTCGCCGCCCATCGGCACGCCCTTGGCGTAGCCGATCGCGGCCGGCATGCGGTTGTTCGCGTCCGCCGCGGCGTAGTCCCAGCCACCGAAGAAACGCACCACCATGCGTGGGCCGGTGGTCGCGTAGGTCTCGCGGCGCTTCATCGCGTCGAAGATCGCCTCGCGCGTGTTCTCGGTAGCCCACACCGCGGCGTAGCCGGAGGCGCTGACCTCCCAGTCCATGATCTTGACGCCGGTCTTCGGGTTGTCGACGAACACCTTGGTCAGGCGCTCGGGGCTCGGCTCCTGCGGCGCGGTCTTGCCGAAGAAGTTGTCTTCCTCCATCGCGGCCAAGCCGTTGTGCGCGTCGCTGCTGCCGATCATGCCGAACTTGTACGGGTTGGTTCCCAGCATCGCTTCGAGCCTCATGCCGTTCTTCAGCGCCGCCCGCGCGTACTCGAAGTCGAGCATTTCCTTGGTCTTGGCCACGCTGCCGTCGAGGTTGCCCTTGTCCCAGATCTCGAAGGCCGCGAACTCGTCGTTGGGCGAGAGGAACGGATGCGCTTCACCGGTGCCTTTGGTCTGCGTGACCTCGTACAGCGGCTCCCACTTGGCGCGCGTCTGCACGTACTCCTTGTCGAGCTTCTTGCCGAACGCCTCGATGATCGGGAACATGATGCCGTTGCTCAGGTTGCCGTTGTGCGCGATGGCCAACACCTCGCTGCCGGTCTTCTGTTCGGTGGCCGCCATCCACTTCCACAGATTCGCCGGGTTGTCGCTGCCGAGCGGTGGCAGCGTGGTAAAGGGCTCGACCAGGACGGCCTGCGCGCCATTGCCGCGGAAGATCACATTGCGATGCAGGTTGTTGGCACCGGTGTTCGAGGTCCACTCGAATCCGATGAACGCGGTGAAGCGCCCCGGCTCGTTGTAGGCCTCGGCCGCCTTGATGGTCTGCTGCCAGGCATTGCGGTACGCCGACGTCCCTGGGGTCGGGAAGCCCTTGGGCATCTGGCCCCTGCCGAAGCTCTCGATGATGTCGATCGCCGCCGCGGCGCCTTGGCCGCCCTTGATCTGGTCGTACCACTTGCGTCCCTGCGGCGTGGCGAGCAGCTCCGGATCACCGCCCATCAGCTGCGGGAAGAAGCCCATGCCGTCGGAGTGATCGGCGACGACCAGGAAGTCGAGCGGCCTCGACAGCTTGACCGGCTGGCCGGTGTTGGAAGTGATCTCCTCGCCGCGCGCGAAGCGGTATGCGTCCTTCGGCGTCAGGCGGGCGCCGAAAGCCCCGGCATCCATCGAGAACGCGGTGTGCAGGTGCGTGTCGCCGAACAGCGGCAGCGTCGGGAAGGTGCGACCCGCGTAGGGCGAATAGCTCGGCTTCGACGGATGCACCCTCTCGAGCTGGGCTTTGTCCACCGAACCGATGTCGCTCTGTTCCGTCGCCATGACCGGCGACGAGAGGCTGGCAATGATCGCGGCGATCAAGGCTGGGTGACGACAAATCTTCGCGTGCATGGCTGGGACCTCGGCTTGTTGCTGCGGTTGAGGCGCTGGAGATTCTCGGCGACCGGGCGAGGCCAGTGCCCCACACTCAGTTGAGGTCGCTGTCCTTGTAGTACTTCGTGCCCTTGGCCGTCAGTTCGAGCGCGAGGCTGTCGCCGCTGACCTGATAGAGCCACACACCCGGCGCAACGCTCACGGCCCCCTGGTAGGAGGCGCCTTTGTCGCCGGCTTTCGCCGACGCAGTGGCCTGAGCGCCGATCTCCCAACCGGAGTTGACGAACTTGTTGAGTCCCTCCTCGGTCTCGAAGACCCAGACCAGCTGGAACTTCTTGACGCCGATGCCCAGGCCGGCCTGGACCTCGGCCATCTTCATGTAGGTTGTGGCTTTGGTCTTGTTGTTGACGGCGACGCCCTTGCCCGTTCCGCTGCCGGCCAGCAGGATCTTCATGCCGAAGTTGCTGAAGGCCGCGTAGCCGGCCGCCGACTCGACGGCCTTGCGCGCCGACGGGCTAACCTTGTAGACGGTGGCGAGCGCCTGGTCGGCCGCCTTGCGCACCTC
This sequence comes from Burkholderiaceae bacterium, assembly GCA_035455385.1. Classification (GTDB taxonomy): domain Bacteria; phylum Pseudomonadota; class Gammaproteobacteria; order Burkholderiales; family Burkholderiaceae_C; genus JAEUPI01. The sequence continues at coordinate 2,595 of DATIFD010000076.1, read as the reverse complement.
GGCGCGCGATTCTTCCTTGCTAGCCGCGAGCGCAACGCGCGGTACAGCCACGACCGCGGTCATCGCCAGCGCCATCGTGCGACGTCTCATGATTCCTTCCACCTGAATGGACAGTGAATCCTCGATGGCAAGCCGCTCGGACGCATTGCGCCATGTCAATCACCGGCACGTAAACGCTGGCGCACGGCCGCCGAGAGACGCGGCGGCCGCCGACGAGGATTCCGGCTGTCGCTTCGGCGAAGTGCCGGGTACGACGATCGCGCGCGCGAGTGCGCCCGACGCCACCGGGCTGCGACTCAGCGCGCGCGGCAACCCATCGGGTTGACGTCGGGCAGCCTTGTCTACGCCTGCGCGTGGTGGCTGCGGATCGCCCAGTCCTGCAGGTCCTGCTGGTGCTGCAGGTTCAGGGCCTCGTCGACCGTCTCGTGGCCGCGGCGTTCGAGCGCGGTCTGCTTCGCCACGATGGCGGCCTGATCGCGCTCGAGCCCGGCGGCCTGGTCGCGGCCGAGCGTGCCGTGCCGGTACTCGGCGGCGATCCAGTGCTGCTGCTGGGCTTCGCGCGCGTCGGCCACGCGCTCGTGCATGCGGTCGAGCGCCAGCGTGCGCTGCTGCGCGTGCAGCGCGCTGGCGATCGTGCGGTCGAGGTCGCGCTCGGCGTACTCCAGCTGACGCTGCGAGGCCGCGTTGTTCGCCGCCAGTGCGTCGGCCTCGACGCGCTCGACCAGCGCGGCCTGCTTGTGCACCGCGCTGTCGGTGGCCGGGTTGAGGCTGCCGCGCGCCTCGTCGGCCGCGACGCGCGCCTGTTGCGCGGCGTGGTGGTTGAGTTCGTATTGCATCGTGTGCGCCTGGGCTGCCGTGCCCAGCGCGGCCGTGCACGCGGCAACGATCATCAGGGTGTGCTTGTTCATGTCGAACCTTTCATCATCGAAAAGCGGGCGGCGCAGCGGTCTCGAGCCTTCGCGCCGCTCAGGGTGTGCCGGGGCCTCTCAGCCGATGTCCACCGGCACGAAAATGCGCTGGCCATCGCGGTCGATCAGCAGCGCCACGTGTTTTGGGTGCGAGCGCAGCGCATCGCGGATCTGGTCGACGTTGCGCACCGGCTTGCCGTTGAGCGCCAGCACCACGTCGCCGGGCTGGATGCCGGCCTGCGCGGCCGCGCCGCTGCTGTGCTCGACGAGCAGGCCGTGGTCGACGCCGGCGCGCTGCTGCTCGTCGCGCTGCAGCGGGCGCACCGCGAGCCCGAGCGTGCCCTTCTCGGCCTTGGCCATCGGCTGGTCGTGTTCGGACTCGGCCTTGCCGAGCGCCACCGTCAGGTCGCGCTTGCCCTTGTCGCGCCACACGCCGAGCGCGACGCGCTCGCCGGGCGAGGCCTCGCCGACGCGGTGCGACACGTCGCCGGCGGTGTGCACCGGCTTGCCGTCGATCGTGGTGATCACATCGCCGGCCGCCAGGCCCGCTTGGGCCGCGGCGCTGCCCGGCACCACGCTGGACACCAGTGCGCCGTCGGGCGACTTGAGGCCGAACGACTCGGCCAGCGGCGCCGACAGGTCCTGCAGCGTCACGCCCAGCCGCGCATGGTCGACGTGGCCGTGCGCGACGATCTGGTCCTTCACGTGCAGCGCCACGTCCACCGGAATCGCGAACGCGAGGCCCTGGAAGCCGCCGCTCTGCGAGTAGATCTGCGCGTTGATGCCGATCACGCGGCCGCTGGCGTCGAACAGCGGGCCGCCTGAGTTGCCGGGGTTGACGGCGGCGTCGGTCTGGATGAACGGCACCACGCTATCGCCCGGCAGCGAGCGGCCCTTGGCGCTGACGATGCCCTGCGTGGCCGTCTGCTCGAAGCCGTACGGCGCGCCGATCGCGAGCACGTAGTCGCCGACCTGCACCGACTTGGGATCGCCCAGCGCGACGGTGGGAAGGTCCTTGGCATCGACCTTCAGCACCGCGACGTCGGTGGCCGAGTCGCTGCCGAGCACCTTGGCGTTGAACTCGCGGCGGTCGTTGAGCTTGACGACCACCTGCTTGGCGTCGCGCACGACGTGCGCGTTGGTGAGGATCAGGCCGTCGCTGCTGACGATGAAGCCCGAGCCCTGGCCGCGGAACGGCACGCGCCCTTGCGGCGGAAAGCGCAGGCCCGGCACGCCGCGGAAGAAGCGGAAGAACGGATCGTCGTCGAGCGACGGCCCATCCTCGTCGTCGTTGCCGACGCTGTGCATGCCCGAGACGGTGACGCCGACCACGGCCGGGCCGTAGTCCTGCACGATGGCGCGGTAGTTGGGCAGCGCGGCGCCGCTCAGCGGTGTGATCGGCGCGGCCGGTGGCGCGGCAGGGGCGGTGGAGGCGGGGGCCTTGGCCGGTTCGTCCGAATGCCACCACTTGGGCAGAGTCAGGGCGTCGGCGGTGGTGACGGCGAGGCCGGCGACGGCCAGTGCGCTGGCGATCGCGACGAGGGTGCGTTTCATGCTGATGTTCTCCTGTGCACGCGGCCGATGCATTCGGCCATGGCGCGCAATCTAGGAGCGCCAGATGAGCACCGCGTGAGGAGAACGTGAGGCCAACGTTAAGGCGGCGCTTCGAGGCTTCAACCGCGAGCCC
>DATIFD010000075.1:0-6870 GCA_035455385.1 Burkholderiaceae bacterium | reverse complement strand
CCCCCCCCCCCGGCCCGAAGGGTGAGCACCCCAAACGGGCCCACTCGTCGTTGCGAAGCCTTGACGTGGGGCCTGCCACGCCTGCGGCTTCGCGCCTAGATTGGGCCCGTTTGGGGTACTCACGCAGTCACCTCCACAGTGTGAACAGGCCCTAGTCCAGCAGTCGGATCGGAGCAGCCCACTGGGGCCGACGGCCTCGATGATGCCCCAGCCGCGATGCGATCGCGGGCAGGTCGAGCCCCGGGTCGCCGGCGAGCTGCAGAAAGTCCACCAGCGCCACCTGGCGCCGCGCGTAGTCGAGCCCCGCCAGCCCGAGCGGCACGCCGGCCTGCACCGCCACGTGATAAAAGCCGCTGCGCAGCCCGTGGCCGTGGCGACGCGTGCCCTCGGGCGCCAGCGCCAGCCAGAAGAACTCGTCGCGCGCGGCAGCGTCGCGCAGCCGCTGCACCATCGTGCGCACCGCGCCCTGCGGCGACGCACGATCGACCGGAACGCCGCCGAGCCCCCTTAACCAGCGGCCGAACAGCGGGATCTCGAACAGCGATGCCTTGCCCCAGAAGTGCACCGGAATGCCGATGCTCCATTTGGCGAGCACGCCGACGATGAAGTCCCAGTTCGACGTGTGCGGGTAGACGATCACCACGCCCTGGCGGGCCGGCAGGCCGTCGAACACCACGCGCCAGCGCACCAGTCGCAGCAGCGAGCGCGCCAGCACGCTGCCGCCGCGCAGCTGCACCGGACGCTCGACGATCGCGCGCGGCGTCGGGGCGGCTGCGCCCGCCACGTCAGCGGCGGATGGCCCGGTGACCGATGTCGCGCCGATGCTGGGCACCCTCGAAGCGGATGCTGTCCACGCCCTCGTAGGCGCGCTGCTGCGCCCCCTTGACGGTGGCGCCGAGCGCGGTGACGCACAGCACGCGACCACCGCTGACGATCAAGCGCTCGCCGTCGCGCACGGTGCCGGCGTGGAACACCATCAGGTCGTCGCTCGCCGCGGGGATGCCGCTGATCGCCGCGCCCTTGAGCGGTGCCTCGGGATAGCCGGCGGCGGCCATCACGACCCCGAGCGCGACGTTGCGGTCCCACTGCAGCTCGACCTGGTCGAGCGTGCCGTCGGTGGCGTGCATCAGCGCGTCGAACAGGTCGCTCTTCAGCCGCATCAGGATCGGCTGCGTCTCGGGGTCGCCGAGCCGGGTGTTGAACTCCAGCGTCTTCGGGTTGCCCTGCTCGTCGATCATCAGGCCGGCATAGAGGAAGCCGGTGAAGACGATGCCGTCGCGCTTCATGCCCGCCACCGTCGGCTTGATGATCTCGTGCATCACCTTGGCGTGCAGGTTCGGCGTGATCACCGGCGCCGGCGAGTACGCGCCCATGCCGCCGGTGTTGGGCCCTTCGTCGTCGTCGCGCAGCCGCTTGTGGTCCTGGCTGGTGGCCAGCGGCAGCACGTGCTCGCCGTCGACCATCACGATGAAGCTCGCCTCCTCGCCGGCGAGGAACTGCTCGATCACCACGCGCGCGCCGCCCTCGTTGTGCTGCACGCCGAGCGTGCTGCCGTCGAGCATGGCGTCGATCGCGGCGTGTGCCTGCGGCAGCGACATCGCCACCACCACGCCCTTGCCGGCGGCCAGGCCGTCGGCCTTGATGACGATCGGCGCGCCCTGTTCTTCGACGTAGGCGTGCGCGGCGGCGGCGTCGCCGAAGGTGGCGTAGCGGGCAGTGGGAATGCCGTGGCGCTGCATGAAGGCCTTGGAGAACGCCTTCGAGCTCTCGAGCTGAGCCGCGGCGCGCGTGGGCCCGAAGATGCGCAGGCCGCGCTCGCGGAACAGGTCGACCACGCCGGCGGCCAGCGGCGCCTCGGGGCCGACCACGGTCAGCACCACCTTCTCGCGCTGCGCGAAGTCGGCCAGCGCGTGCAGGTCGGTGATCGCCACGTTCTCCAGCCGCGGGTCGCCGGCAGTGCCGCCGTTGCCCGGCGCGACGTAGACGCACTGCAGCTTGGGGCTCTGCGCCAGCTTCCAGGCCAGCGCGTGCTCGCGGCCACCGCCGCCGATGACCAGGACCTTCAAGTCAGCGCCCGCCCGGCCGCCCGAAGGGCGCTGGCGCCCCCTCGGGGGGCAGCGAACGAAGTGAGCGTGGGGGTCATATGAACACCGCGTTGTGGTACACGGCCTGCACGTCGTCGAGGTCTTCGAGCACGTCGAGCAGCTTCTGCATGCGTTGGCCATCCTCGCCGGCCAGCTCCACCGGGTTCTCGGCGCGCCAGGTCACCTCGGCGAGGTCGGGCTTCAGGCCCGCCTGGGCCAGCGCCTGCTGCACGGCCTCGAAATCTCCCGGCGCGGTCAGCACCTCGATCGCGCCGTCGTCGCCGGTGATCACGTCGTCGGCGCCGGCCTCGAGCGCGACCTCCATCACCTTGTCCTCGCTGGTGCCCGGCGCGAACACGAACTGGCCGCAGTGCTTGAACTGGAACGCCACCGAGCCGTCGGTGCCGAGGTTGCCGCCGTGCTTGGAGAACGCGTGCCGCACCTCGGCCACCGTGCGCACGCGGTTGTCGGTCATGCAGTCGACGATGATCGCGGCGCCGCCGATGCCGTAGCCCTCGTAGCGGATCTCCTCGTAGTTGACGCCCTCGAGGTTGCCGGTGGCCTTGTCGATGTTGCGCTTGATCGTGTCGGCCGGCAGGTTGACCGCCTTGGCCTTGTCGATCGCCAGCCGCAGCCGCGGGTTGGCCGCCGGGTCACCCCCGCCGGCGCGCGCCGCGACCATGATCTCGCGGATCACGCGCGTCCACGCCTTGCCGCGTTTTTCGTCCTGCCGGCCCTTGCGGTGCTGGATGTTGGCCCACTTGGAATGTCCGGCCATGTGTGTCTTCTCCCGCCCCGGGCGCCGCCGGATGCGGCCTCTTCCGATACCGATCGAGCGTGGATTTTAGCGGGCCGGTCAGAAGCCGATTGTCAGCAGCGCCGCCGCGGCCACCAGCGTGATCAGCGCGGCGCCGCCGTAGCAGACGGCCTTGGCGACCGCGCCGGCGTGCACGCCGATGTCGTGCAGGCTGTGGAACAGCCGATGCATCGCGTGCCATGCGAACAGCGCGATCACGACGAACAAGAAGCCCTTGCCGAGCCAGTGCTGCGCGAAGGCCAGCGCGCGCGGATAGCCCATCCAGCCGCCGCCCAGCGTGAACCCCGTCGGTGCCGCGAGCCCGGTGATGAACACCAGCACGGTGCCGAGCAGCGCCGACAGCATGCCGCCGGCGCCGAACAGCAGCCAGAAGATCGGGGCGTTCGAGCGCTTCATGCGCGGGCCCACAGCGCGAGCGCGAACACGAGCACCGTCACCACCACCGTCGCCGCCCAGCCGGCACGCTGGATCGTCCGCGCGGCGAGGCGGCGGCCGCCGACGAAGATGATCGGCATCGTCTTGGGCATGATCTCGAACCAGCTGTGCGCGTGCACGATCATCGACAGCAGCAGCACCGCGTGCAGCAGCAGCGACGCGGGCGAGCGAAGCGCGTGCAGCCAGCCGTCGAACGCCGCTTCGCCCTGCGCCAGCCGCACCACGCCGACCGTCAGCACGATCGCGTAGACCAGCACCGCCAGCGCGGTGGCCTCGCGCGCCATGTAGCGCACGAAGAACGGGTCGCGCCGCCACCAGCCGCGCATCGGCCGCACGTAGGGGCGCCGCGCTGCCTTGCCCTCGCTCATCGAGCCCCCTTGGGCTGCAGGAAGCGCAGAAAGTAGTCCTTCGCGCTGTTGACCTTGTTCTGGTTCACCGCGTTGGCGGGGTCGACGTGCTTGGGGCAGACCTCGGAGCAATAGCCCACCGCGGTGCAGCTCCAGACGCCCTCTTCGGCGTTCATGACCTCCATGCGCTGAGCGCGGCCGCCGTCGCGCGAGTCGTCGTTGTAGCGGTGCAGCAGCGCGAGCACGCCGGGGCCGATGAAGTCGGGATTGAGCCCGAACTGCGGGCACGCGGCGTAGCACAGCATGCAGTTGATGCACGAGCTGAACGACTCGATGCGCTCCAGCTGCTCGGGCGTCTGCAGGTACTCGCCCTGCGCCAGCGTGCGTGGCTCTTTCGGGATGAGATAGGGCTTGATGCTTTCGAGCTTCTTGACGAAGCCGTCGACGCTGACGATCAGGTCGCGCTCGATCGGAAGGTGCGCCAGCGCCTCGATGCGCACCGGGCCCGGCAGCAGGTCGCGCACGAAGGTCTCGCACGACAGCGCCGGCTTGCCGTTGATCATCATGCCGCAGCTGCCGCAGATGGCCATGCGGCACGACCAGCGAAAGCTCAAGCTGCCGTCGAGCTCGTCCTTCACGTGCTGCAGGGCCTGCAGCACCGACATGTCGTGGCTGTACGGCACCGCGTAGCGCTGCCACACCGGCGCGTCTTCGCGCTCCGGGCGGTAGCGCAGCACCTCGAGCTCGACCGACTTCACCGCTTCAGGCACGTGCACCCTCCTCGGCGTGGCTGACGGCGTCGTAGTGCTCGCCGGCTTCCCCGTAGGCGCGGATGCCCGGTGGCAGGTGGGTGATCTTCACCGACCCGTAGCCGACGCGCGGCGCGTCGTCGCCCTGGTAGTACGCCAGGCTGTGCTGCAGGAAGTTGACGTCGTCGCGCTGCTCGTGGCCGTCCAGGCGCTGGTGCGAGCCGCGCGACTCCTTGCGCTGCAGCGCCGAATGCGCGATGGCCTGCGCCACGTCGAGCTGGTAGCCGAGCTCGAGGGCGAGCAGCCGCTCGGTGTTCCAGCCGACAGAGTTGTCGTCGACGCGCACGCGCCGGTAGCGCTGCTTCAGCTCGGCCAGCTTGTCGCAGGTGGCTTGCATGGTGGTTCCGCTGCGGTAGATGCCGCAGCCGTCTTCCATGCTCTGCGCCATCTCGCGACGCAGCGTGGCGATGCGGTCACCGCCGTCGCGCGGTGCCACCGCGGCCAGTGCACGCTCGCGCGCCGCATCGGCCAACTTGCCGAGCGCCGATGGATCGCCGTGCTGCGTCGACACCGCGTCGCGCGCGGCCTCGACGCCGGCCACCTTGCCGAACACCAGCAGCTCGGTCAGCGAGTTCGAGCCCAGCCGGTTCGCGCCGTGGATGCCCACGCTCGAGCACTCGCCCACCGAGTACAAGCCCGGCAGCGGCGCGGCGGTGCGGATGTCGGCGGTGATGCCGCCCATCGTGTAGTGCACCGCGGGCAGCACCGGAATCGGCTCGCGCGCAGGGTCGACGCCGAGGTAGTTCAGCGCCAGTTCGTAGATCTGCGGCAGCCGCTCGCGCAGCTTCTGCTCGCCGAGGTGGCGCAGATCGAGGTGCACCACCTCGCCGTGCGGGCCGCTGATCGTGCGGCCCTTGCGCTTCTCGTGCCAGTAGGCCTGGCTCAGGCGGTCGCGAGGGCCGAGCTCCATCGCCTTGTTGCGCGGCTGGGGCGTGGCGGGCCCGAGCCCGTAGTCCTGCAGATAGCGGTAGCCGTCCTTGTTGAGCAGGAAGCCGCCCTCGCCGCGACACGCCTCGGTGAACAGCAGACCGGTGCCCGGCATGCAGGTCGGGTGGTACTGCATGAACTCCATGTCGCGCAGCGGCACGCCGTGGCGGTAGGCCAGCGCCATGCCGTCGCCGGTGACGATGCCGCCGTTGGTGTTCTCGTGGAACACGCGCCCGGCACCACCGGTGGCGATGACCACCGCCTTGGCCTGGATCAGGCGGAACTCGCCGCTGGCGATGTCGATCGCCACCACGCCCCGCACGCGACCGTCGTCGACCACCAGGTCGACGCAGAAGTGCTCGTCGAAACGGCGGATTGACGGGTACTTGATCGAGGTCTGGAACAGCGTGTGCAGCATGTGGAAGCCGGTCTTGTCGGCCGCGAACCACGTGCGCTCGATCTTCATGCCGCCGAACGCGCGCACGTTGGCGCGGCCGTCGGGCGTGCGGCTCCACGGGCAACCCCAGTGCTCGATCTGCACCAGTTCCTCGTGCGCCTGGGCCACGAAGTAGTCGACCACGTCCTGCTCGCACAGCCAGTCGCCACCGGCCACCGTGTCGTGGAAGTGCGCGTCGAGGCTGTCGTGCGGCTGCGTCACGCCGGCCGCGCCACCTTCGGCGGCCACCGTGTGGCTGCGCATCGGGTAGACCTTGGACACCAGCGCCACCGTCAACGACGGATCGGCCTCGGCCACCGCGATCGCGGCGCGCAGCCCAGCCCCGCCGGCACCGACGATCGCCACATCGGCCTTGAAGACGTCCATGCAACCTGCCGTCGGCTCAGCGGATCAGCACCAGCTTCTGGTACAGACCGCCGAAGTAGGTTCGCTTGGACAGCGACGACGGCGCCGTGCCGGCCGGCATGAAGTCGGCGATCTCGTGCCGCCAGAGGTCGATCGCGTACGGCTCGAGCTTGCGGAACACCAGCCGCATCAGCGCTCGCATCGGATGCCAGCGCGACGGCCGGTGGTAATCGACGATCACCACCTTGCCGCCGGGCTTGACCACGCGCATCGCCTCGGCGAGCGTGGCGCTGCGCACCGCAGCCGGCTGCTCGTGCAGCAGAAAGAACAGCAACACCTGGTCGTAGCTCGCGTCGTCGCAGGCCAGCGCCGCGGAATCGCCGCGCATCAGGCACAGCCGCTCATCGACCGGCAGCTTGCTGGCCAGGTTCTTCAGCTGGATCGGCAGGATGTCGACCACGTCGAGCCGCGCATCGGGCGCCAGCCGCTGCTGCAGGCGGGCGGTCAGGTTGCCGTAGGCGCAGGCCACCTGCAGCGTGTGGCCGTGCACGACCGCACCCAGGTCGGCGAGCGCCAGATCGCGCAGGCGGCCGTAGTTGCCGAACAGGATGGCGTTGACCAGCCACTCGCGCTCGAACACGTGCACCGC
>DATIFD010000074.1:0-12222 GCA_035455385.1 Burkholderiaceae bacterium | reverse complement strand
CGCCAGTCTCTCGGTCTGCTCGGCCGGCCTCAACCCCAGCACGATCGACAGCAGATCGCGGCAGCGGCGGTAGGCGTTGAGCGCCTCGGCGTGTTCGCCGCGCGCGAGGTGGCATTCGATCAGCCGCCGGTACAGCGGTTCGGCGAGGTTGTCCTGCTCCAGCGCGGCGCGATACAGCGCGACCGCATCGTCTCGCCGGCCAAGGCGCTCGAGCCACAGGCCGAGCGCATCGATCGATCGAATGAAGCGCGCCTTCAGGCGGTCGCGCAGCGGCAGGGCCCAGGTCGGCACGTCGGCGTCGCCGAGGAAGTGTCCGCGGTACAGCGCGAGAAGCTGCGTGCGACGCAGTTCCAGTTCGCCGACCACCGATCCCTGCGCTGACTGCCCCGCACCGGTCAGCGCGTCGACGCGGTCGGCGGCAAACTCGAACGCCCGGGTGTCGAGCCACACGGTGGATTCATCGAAAGAGACAAACCCGTCACGCACGGCAAGCACGTCGGTGCCGAACAGCGTGCGTGCGCGGTGCAGCAGGGACTTCAAGGCGTCGCGATCGTCACCGCCTTCGGCCTCGGGCCACAGCGTGGCAGCCAGCCGTGCCGCGTCAACCTGACGGCCGCCCAACGCCATCACCAGGCGCAACATGTCGAGCAGCCGCTTCGGGGCCTTGCGCCCGAAGCGCAGCGGATGACCCGCGCGCTCGATGAAGAAGCCACCCAGGCCTCGGACCTGCAGGGGCCAGGGCCAGCGCGCGTTGGCGGGGTCGGTGCTCTCGAGATCACGGCTCGCGATGACCTTGCGCGTGAATTCGACCTCGACCTCGAGCGCCATCGCAGCGTCGCAGACGCGCGACGCGACGCGCGGCAGGGCGCGAAAGAAGTGGGTCAGGCCGAACTGGCGCGCCTGCGCCAGGCCGACGGCCAGTTCCGCCTTCGTGTCGGCCCGGGCACCATCGCGCCAGTGGGCCAGTGCGTGGACCAGGTGCACGTGGCAGTCACACGGGGCCGCTTGAGCGCCCGTGGACAGTTCGGCGGCATGTGCGAACTGGGCAGCAGCCTCGCCGTATCGCCCGAGCGCAGCGTGCACGAAGCCGGTCTGCATGATCACGGGCGTCACCGCCGAGCGGGGCGCCTGCGCTTCGTCGGCCTTGACCAGCGCCAGCTTGGCGTGTGCGAGTGCTGCATCGGCATCGCCCTGTTGCAGAACCTGGCGCGAGCACAGAAAGTGGTACAGCGCATAGTCGCGCGCATAGCGCGGCTCGAGCAGACGGTGCGCCCGGGTCAGACCGGCTGAGCCTGCTGCCAGGTCGCCGGCGCCAAGCGAGATGGCGGCCTGAATCAGATGCGCGCGCGCCTGCAGGGGAGCCGAGCCGCACTCGTGCGCGGCCGTGAGTGCCTGATCGATTTCGCTCGCGAGGCGAGAGCCTGCCTTCACGTCGACGAAGCGCGATTCGGCGACGAACAGGTGCCACAGCGCTCGGCCATAGGCCGCCACCTGGGCATCGCCCGCCAACTTCGCGCCGGCTGCCAGAAAGTCGTCCGCCTGCACTGCGTCGAGGTTCAACCCCAACGCGTGCAGTGCGGCAACCGCCGCCCGCAATTTGACTTCGGGATCGAGCCGTGAGCTCATCGCGGAGAACACGCGCTGCAGGCTGCCGCCGGGATCCGGCACGGCGCTGCCCTGATGCCACAGCAGCAGGTGCGCGGCATCGACCATCAGCGCACGCGCCGTGGCCACGGTGTGGTCCGGGTGCATGCTCAACGCGCGTTCGGCACGCGCCTCGAAGCCTTCGAACGACTGGTTGTCGAGCAGAACGCACTGCGTCAGCGCGCACGCCGCGAGCCCCAGCCCTTCCTCGTCACCCGTCGCGGCAAATTGCTCCTCGGCCTGCAGCCAGGTCGCCCTGGCACGTGCGAGATCGTCGAATTGTTCGAGGTAGCCCTGCCAGAACAGCGGCCACCCGTCGTCGGCCGCAGGTCGGCCGTCGCGCATCGACGTGCGCAGGCCCGCCAAGCCGCTGCTCGCCAGCGCAGCGGTGCCGGCGTCCGGGCCGGCGTGCTGCGTCTGGCCCGAGGCCGTCGCGCGCGCCACCAGGCGCAGTCCGGTTCGTCGTGAATCCATCGCGAGCTGCGGTGAGCGGCCTCAGCATAGATCAGCACGCCACGTGCGCCACCGCCCGAACGCGTTGCCGACGCTGAACTGATTCTGAACAGACAGTGCTCAAGCGCCTGCGATGCGGGCCCTCAACGCCTGCATCCGGGCCGTCGGGGCGGACCCGACCATCATCGACAGCAGATCCCGGCAGCGCCGAAAGGCATTGAGGGCCTGGGCCTGCTCGCCGCGCTGCAAGTAGCACTCGATGACGCGCTCGTGCAGTTCCTCGGCCAGGGTCTCCCGTTCCAGCGCCGTGAGGTACAGCGCGATCGCCGCGTCGACGCGACCACTGCGTTCGAGGTGAGCGCCCAGCAGCGCGATCGAACGGATGAAGCGGCTGCGCCAGCGTTCGCGTGCGGCGAGCGCCCAGCTGGGGACATCGGATGCACCGAGAAAGGCACCGCGGTACAGCGCAAGCAGCTGCACGCGGCGGCGTTCGAGCTCGCCGTCACGTTGGTGCGTTGCCGCGCCGCCGGCCAGCAGCACCTCGATGCGCCCGGTCACATGATCGAGCCCCCAGGTGTCGATCCAGACCGTGCGCGGATCGAACGAGATCTGGCCATGGCGCACCACCAGCGCGTCGGCGCCGAACAGAGCGCGCAGCCGATGCAGCGTCGTCTTCAGCGCATCGCGCGCCTCGCCTCGCGCGCCGTCGCCCCACAGCAGCGCGGCCACTCGGACCATGTCGACCTGCCGGCCGCCGAGGGCGACCAGCAGCCGCAGTGCATCGAGCATGCGCCTGGGCACCTTGCGCGCGAGGCCCATCGGCTGACGATCGCGCTCGACCGAGAAGCCGCCGAGCGCGTGCACGCGAAGCCGGTGCGGCCATTCGCGGACACCCGGGTCCGGACACTCGAGGGAGCGGGCAGCAGCCACCTGGCGGGCGTACTCGGCATCGACATCCAGATCAAGCGCCGCGGCGCAGACCTGTGCAGCCACCGTCGGCAGCGCGTGGAAGAACTGCACGTGGCCGATGCTGCGCGCCTGCGCGAGCCCGGCCCTCAGGTCGGCCCGCGCCTCGTCGTGGGCGCCGATGCCGACCTGCCCCAGCGCACGCGCCAGGTGCATCTGGCACAGGGCCGGAACGGCCTGCGCGCCGCTGGCCACTTCGGCGGCGCGTGCGAACGAGGCCGCCGCGTCGTCATGGCGGCCGAGCGCGGCTTGCAGCGCGCCGCCGTGCACGAGGATCGGCACAACGTCGGAAGCCAGGTCGTGCGTCGCCTCGCAAATCCGCATGCTCAGCGTCGCGTCGGCGGCCGCCGCCTCGAGATCACCCGCCGCGAGCCATTGGCGCGAGGAGACGTGATGCCACAACGCCCGATCCAGCGGAAACTCTTCAGCCAGCAGTGGTCGAGCCGCGGCCAGGTGGGTGCGGGCCGCCGCGCTGTCATTGGCGCCCAATGCGGTGAGTGCGCGCATCATCAGCGCCGCGGCGACGAGATGCCGGCAAGCCGGCCCCGGCGCATCGCGCATGGCGGCATCGAGTTCGGCGTCCAGGCGTGCGGTGACGTCGACCTGTCTCCAGCGCGCCGCACTGAGCTGGATCTGCCACAGCAGGCGGTTGTAGGGGCTGACCGTCGCCGACGCGGCCAGCCGCGCGCCTGCCTCGTGGAAGTCGGCCGCACGCGGCCGATCGAACGAGCGCCCGATCCAGTACATCGCCGCAGTGGCTCCCCGCAGCCGCACGGGCGTATCGAGGTCGTCGGCGCCGAGCGCGGCGAACATGCGCTCGACGACACCCGGGTCCACGGTCTGACCGTCGAAATTCTGCGCATCGACCGCGAACCGCGCCGCGAGGCGGAAGAGATTCAGCGGCGTCCGTGCATCGGCCGGCGGCTCGGCCTCCAGCACCCGCGACATGCGCGGCTCGAGCTGCTCGCACGGCTGGCTGTCCAGCAGCATGCACTGCACCAGGCCGCAGGCCGCCAGTTCGAGACCCGTCGCATCGGCCTGCTGCTCGAAGCAGCGCTCGGCCGTGAGCCAGTGGGTGCGTGCCAGCATGAGATCGTCGAACTGCGCCACGTAGCCGCGCCAGAAATCGAGCCAGCCCGCTGCAGGCTGCCCCGCGGCCGCCTCGAGCGCAGCGCGCAAGGCCTGCAGCCCGTGCTGCAGCACGAGCTGCTGCGCGCCAGCGCCGCCATCCGACCAGGTGATCGGCTGCACGGCGAGCGCGACAGCAAGGCGCAGATCAGGTTGCCCGCCGCTCATCGCACCCTCACGGCCCCGCGTCCGGGGGCTGGTTGCAAGCTTAGCCCCGGTGACATGGGGTGCGGCCGACCGCGTTGCGAATCCGTACCCAATCCGTCACCCGTCGCGGGCTAGCCTGCAATCGGCAATCCGCGGCCCCGCCGCAGGTCGTGCGCGAGGTGCGAGCCGGTAGCGCGCCGGCGGATCGGCCCCGCAGTCGATCGAACGAATAGGAGCGTGCTCATGATGACCACCCGAACGAGGCTCCGGCCGGCGCGTGTGCGGCGCGGCGTCGTCTCCGTCTTCGCCTTCGGAGGCTGGCTTGGATGCGCGGCCGCGCTCGCCCAGGCGCAACCGCCGACCCCTGCCGGTGCGGGCTCGCCAGCCGCGCAGGTCGACTGCGGCGCGCTGGCCGCCACGCGCAATTCGCCGATCACCCTCGACGCCTGCAAGCAGATGATGAGCGGCGCCCAGCAGGCCGAGGCCGCTACCAAGAACCCGCGCGGCGAGCGGCCGGGCGACGACTCGATGAGCTGCGCCGACATCGAAAGAGAGATGAGCACGATGCGGGGCATTGGCCCGTCCGAAGCGAGCCGCGCCGAAGCCGGTGCGGCTGCCACCGAATATGGGGCCAAGGTCGAGTCGAACCTGGCTCAGCTCCGCGCGCAAGGCGTTGCAGCCACCGCGGCAGTCAACGCTGCGGCCGCTGCGGATCTGGCCACCCAGCTCGCCACCGGTGGTCTCGTCAACCCCCATGCCGCCCAGGCGATGCAGCAGGCCGCGCTGGACCAGGGCGTGGTGCAGGGCGACCGCATGGCCAAGGAGATGCAACCGTCGGGCCAGCGGATGTTCAAGGCCACGGGAGGCGGCACGCAGGAAATGGCTCAGCAGATGCAGGCCAACCCTCGCTTCGCGCGGCTCATCAGCCTGGCGATGGCCAAGGACTGCAAAGGGCAGGACGAGGTCATGACCACGTCGCCGATCAAGGTCACGCCGGCGAATTCGCCCATCGGTCGTTGACTCCGTGACCCTGGACGTCCGCAACGCCCGCTGCCGTCTCGCCACCGAATTCTCGAAAGGGACGAACATGGGCAACGAAACGACATGGTCCCCACGCAATGCCCGCTGGAGCGCCGTGGCGGTTCGACGCAGTCTGCGCGGTGCGCTCTGCGCGGCGGTCGTCGCGGCGCTGGCCGCGTGTGGAGGCGGTGGCTCGAGCGACGCTGCAGGCGGGACAGGCAGTACCGCCGGCGCAAGCCCGCCCCCCTCGGGCACCAGCACGTACCAGCCGGCGCCCGCAGGGACCCCAACCGGCACCCCCGTCACCCAAACGATCGACGCCGCTGGCGGTACCGTGGTGTCGGCCGACGCGCGTCTGACGCTGAGCATTCCCGCCGGGGCGCTGTCGTCGCCGACCGACATCACGATCCAGCCGATCACGAACACCGGCCCCAACGGCAGTGGCGTGGCCTACCGGCTCGGTCCGGAGGGCACGACGTTCGCCGTGCCCGTGACGCTGACATTCACGCTGTCAGGCGCCGAGGCGCTCGCGCTCGACAACGGTGTGATCGCCACCCAGCACGCCGACGGGCTGTGGTACCTGCCGCCGGGACTCGTGCGCGACGCGGCGGGCCACACGCTGAGCATCACGAGCACGCACTTCTCCGACTGGGCGTTCCTGCAGACCCTCTACCTCAAGCCCGGCAGCCAGCGGCTGCGAACGGGCACCAGCGCTGACTTCGAGCCGATGGTCTTGTGGGATCCGTCGAATGAGGACCTGCTCGCCGCTCCTGTCGAGTCAGAGGTGGCGGTGATGATGCCGACCCACTTCTCCCCCGGGATGCTGGGGCACGAAGCGTCACGCCATTGGGCGGTGAACGGCGTCGATGGCGGCAACACGACGGTCGGCACTATCCAGCCCGCTGGCGACAACGGGCACTACGCGGCGCCGGTGGGTGTGCCGGCTACGACCGACTTCACGGTGTCTCTCACCGTGGAGCTTGCGTCGCACCAGAGCGTGACCGCACTCGCAACGGCCACCGTCTACTCGCAAGAGCGGTGGGACGGGCAATCGGACATCACCTTCACCAACGGCACCAGACTCCATGCGACGTTCACCTTCGTGCAGGTGGGCGACCCCGTGGACGGGAGCTACGACCTCGATGTGGCGGGAGGAAACGTCATTTTCTATCCGATCGAGACGCAGAACGGCTGCCCGGTCACGTACTCCGAAACGACGCACTTCATCTCGCCAGGCGAAGGGAGCATGACGGTGCAGTACGACGTCTCCACGGGACCGGACAGTCCATGGGTCAAGGGTAGCGGCGTCACGGTCTGGCCGGTGGTCATGACCGTAGAGTGCCCGGATGTTGGCCCGAAGGACATTCCGTCGACGCTCGGCCGCGACTGGTGGCCGGTGCCACCGACCGGCAACGTGCCGGTCCAGGCTGACAACGGTGACGTGACCATCCAGATCGCGACGCCGGACGCAACGGGCGCGGTGCGCCTGCACAAGCAGCCCTAGACGCCTGCACAGGCACGCTTTGCAGTTCCACGCCAGTCGCGGGCGGGACCCGGATCCAACCCACGAGGAGCCTCCTCATGCCGTTCTCCTTTGCGGCCGGTGGAACGAGCCCGGTGTGGGTCGACGGCTGCTCGACGCTGGTCGACGACCAATGGGTCTTCACCGGCTGCCCGGTGCCGATGCTCGGCAGCAGCACGACCAGCAGCGGATCGGGCGGCTCACCCGCGACGAGCGCACCCACGCCGTCGATGTGTCGATCGGCGTTTGGGGCGGCGCGATCTTGAGCACACCGCCAGGCATCGACTACTCGGCCAACCCCAACAGCGGCGGGCACGGCACGCCAGTGGCGAGCTTTGCGACGGGATCGTCCGTCCAGCTCTGTGCGACGCCGCCGTCCGGGACGGGTTTGAGCTACGACGTGACCTGGACCGGCATCGGCGGATGTGGTGGCAATGACCTATGCACGACGTTTTCGCTGCAGAGCGATGCGTCATGCCACCTGGAGCTGACGACGCGCTGAGAGAAGCTTCCCGAAGCTCGAGCCGGCCACGGCAAAAACAACGCACCGAGGGCGCTGCTCGGAGCGGGGCGAGCAAGAGCGCCGATCAAGCCTTGGGCAGCGTGACCCCGCGTTGCCCCTGGTACTTGCCGCCGCGGTCCTTGTAGCTGGTCTCGCAGACCTCGTCGCTCTCGAAGAACAGCACCTGCGCACAGCCCTCGCCGGCGTAGATCTTGGCCGGCAGCGGTGTGGTGTTGCTGAACTCCAGCGTCACGTAGCCCTCCCACTCGGGCTCGAACGGCGTCACGTTGACGATGATGCCGCAGCGCGCGTAGGTGCTCTTGCCGAGGCAGATCGTGAGCACGTTGCGCGGGATGCGAAAGTACTCCACCGTGCGCGCCAGCGCGAAGCTGTTGGGCGGGATCACGCAGACATCGGCCTCGATGTCGACGAAGCTGCGCTCGTCGAAGTTCTTCGGGTCGACCACGGTGCTGAAGATGTTGGTGAACACCTTGAACTCACGGGCGCAGCGGATGTCGTAGCCGTAGCTCGACGTGCCGTAGCTGACGATGCGGTGCCCGTCGGCCGCTTCGCGCACCTGGCCGGCCTCGAACGGCTCGATCATGCCGTGCTCGGCCGCCATGCGGCGGATCCACTTGTCGCTCTTGATGCTCATGGCCGGCTCGTTGCAGCGGGACCGGCGATTCTATTCGCCGGTGTTCTGGCACACCTGCACGGCATGCGGGTGGCGGGCCGCCCCACCGGGCCCTCGCGCGAGGCACAATCGGTGCGTGAGCATAGGGCCCGCAGTGGTCCGTGCACGGAGGATCGCAATGGCCGCCACCCCGTTTCGCCCCGCCGTCGACCTGATGTCGCAGTACGCGCAGTACCACCGCGACAAGCGCAACATCGTCACCCACTTCGTCGGCATCCCGCTGATCGTGTTCGCGATCGGCATCCTGCTGGCGCGCTTCACCATCGGCGGCTTCACGCTGGCGTGGATCGTATGGACGTTGGCCACCGCGTGGTACCTCACGCGCGGCAACCTGGTGCTGGGCATCGCCACCAGCATCGTCAACGCAGCGCTGATCGCGCTGGCGCATCCGTTCGCCGGGGTGCCGTTCGGTGCCTGGCTGGCGTGGGGATTCGGCTTCTTCGCGCTCGGCTGGGTCGTCCAGTTCGTCGGCCACTACTACGAGGGCCGCAAGCCGGCCTTCGTCGACGACATCGTCGGCCTGCTGGTCGGCCCGATGTTCGTCGTCGGCGAGTGGCTGTTCGCGCTCGGCTGGGGCCGCGACATGCTGGCCGAGATCGAGCGCCGCGCCGGTCCCACGCACCTGCGCGACCTCGCCGCCCCGGCGACGCGGTGAGCGCCAAGGAAATGTGGCTCCGCCACTTTCCTTGATCCCCTCGGGGGACAGGCCTCGCGACGCGAGGCCCAAGGGGCAGCCGTTCAGTCCCGGCCCCGTGCTCGTGATGGGCGCGGGCGCGGTGGGCTGCTGGATCGGCGGCTGCCTGGCCGCTGCAGGGGTGCCGGTGACCTTCGTCGGTCGGCAGCGCGTGCTCGGCGCGTTGCGCGAGCACGGCCTCACCCTCACCGACCTCGATGGCGGCGCGCGCACGGTCGGCGCCGCCTCGCTCTCGCTGGCGCCAGCACCGGCGCCGGGTGCGGCTCCGTCGCTGGCGTTGTTGTGCGTGAAGAGCGGCGCCACCGCCGAAGCCGCCGAGGCGCTCGGACGCGCCCTGCCCGCGGGCACGCTGGTGGTGTCGATGCAGAACGGCATCTCCAACGCGGCGCTCGCGCGTGCGCACGCACCGCGACTCACGGTGCTGCCCGGCATGGTGCAGTACAACGTGGTCGAACTCGGCCCGGGCCGCTACCACCGCGCCACCTTCGGCATCCTCGCGGCCGCCGACCATCCGGCGCTGCGCGCGTGGCAGCCGTCGTTCGCCGCCGCCGGCGTGCCGCTCGAGCTGCATGCCGACCTCGCCCCACTGCAGTGGGGCAAGCTGCTGTTGAACCTGAACAACCCGGTCAACGCGCTGTCGGGCCTGCCGCTGCGGGCCCAGTTGCTCGAACGCGATCACCGCGTCTGCATGGCCGCGCTGATCGACGAGGCGCTGGTGGCGTTGCACGCCGCAGGCATTCGGCCGGCCAAGCTGACGCCGCTGCCGCCCGCGGCGTTGCCGGCCGCGCTGCGCCTGCCGACGCCGGTCTTCCGCCTGCTGGCGTCTCGCATGCTGCGCATCGACGCCAAGGCCCGAACCAGCATGGCCAACGACCTCGCCTCGGGCCGCCCCACCGAGATCGACGCGCTGTGCGGCGAAGTCGTGCGCCTGGCGCGCGACCACGGCACCGCGGCGCCGCTGAACGAGCGCATCAGCGAGCTGGTGCGCGCCTGGCCACGCGACCCGCGGCCGATGAGCGGCGCGCAGCTGCGCGCGGCGCTCGGCGTCTGACGCCGCGGCGCGTCAGCGGTCGGCGTTCGGAAAGAACAACTGCTGGCCGCCGATCTTGTAGCTGGCGATCGCGTCCTGCCCGGCCTTCGACACCACCCAGTCGGCGAACTGCTGCGCCAGCGCGCTCTTCACGTTCGGATGCTTCGCCGGGTCGACGACCATCACGCCGTACTGGTTGAACAGCCGCTTGTCGCCCTCCACCAGCACGACGAGATCGCCGCGGTTCTTGAACGACAGCCAGGTGCCGCGGTCGGTGAACACATAGGCGTTGAGCGACGAGCCCATGTTCAGGGCGGGCCCCATGCCGCAGCCGCACTCGCGGTAGCCGGCCGGCTTGCCCTTCGCGAGGTCGATGCCGGCGGCCTTCCACAGCCGCAACTCGGCGGCGTGCGTGCCGCTCTTGTCGCCGCGCGAGATGAACAAGGCCGTCGTGGCGTGAAGCTTGGCCAGCGCCGCCGCGATGTCGTTGCCCTTCAACTTGGCCGGGTCCGACGCCGGGCCGACGAGCACGAAGTCGTTGTACATCACCGGCTGCCGCCTCAGCGAGTGGCCTTCGGCGACGAACTTCTCCTCGGCCGCGGTGTCGTGCACGAACACCACGTCGGCATCGCCACGGCGGGCGATGTCGAGCGCCTGGCCGGTGCCGACGGCCACCACGCGCACGTCGATGCCGGTGGCCTGCTTGAACAGCGGCAGCAGATGGCCGAACAGGCCCGACTGCTCGGTCGAGGTGGTCGAGGCCATCACGATGAACTTGTCCTGCGCGCGCACGGGTGCGAGCACGGTCAGCGACGCCAACAGCAGCGCCAGGGTCCATCGTCTGGTGATCAGGTCCATGCCAGTTCTCCTCTCAGGAACCGCGCCGCCTCGCTCGGCAGCGCCTCGTTGAAGAAACGATCGACCGGCAGGTCGACCAGCAGTTGCCCGGCATCGAGATACGCCACGCGCGTGGCCAGCCGCTTGGCCTGGCCCAGGTTGTGGGTGCTCATCACCACGGTCACGCCGTCGGCGGCCAGCCCCTCGATCAGCCGCTCGACTTCGCGCTTGGCACTCGGATCGAGGCTGGCCGTGGGCTCGTCGAGCAACAGGATGTCGGGCTCGAGCGCCCAGGCACGCGCCAGCGCCAGGCGCTGCTGCTGCCCGCCGGACAATGCCCGAGCGGGCCTTGCCGCCATGGCGTGCAGGCCGACGCGGCGCAGCGCGCGCTCGCACCGGTCCTGGCGCCTATCTCGCGGCACGCCACGCAACCACAGCCCGAGCAGCACGTTGAAGCGCACCGACAGGCTGAGCATGAACGGACGCTGGAACAGCATCGCCGTGACCGGCGTTCGGTCGTCTGCCATCGACCCCACGTGGCGCTGCCCGACGAATGGCACGAGCCCATGCAGCACCCGCAACAGCGTGGTCTTGCCCGACCCGTTGGCACCGACCAGCGCGAGGCGATCGCCGCGGCGCAGCACCAGGTCGATGCCCTGCAACGCCTGCACCTGACCGAAGCGGACGCCGACCTGCGTCAGCTCCAACAGCGTCGACGCCGCCGCTGCGGCGGCGCCATCGGCGCCGGCCGCCCCGGCGGGCTCGACGACAGCGGCCGGCAGCAGCGTGTTAGACATAGACCTCGCGTTCGAGCGACGTACGACCCTGCATCGCGATGACCACGCCATTGACGACGCCGACGACACCCAGCAGCACCAGGCCGAGCGCGAGCGCCAGCGGCAGGTCGCCCTTGCTGGTTTCGAGGGCGATGGCGGTGGTCATCACGCGGGTGAACCCTTCGATGTTGCCGCCGACGATCATCACGGCGCCGACCTCCGCCACTGCGCGGCCGAACGCGGTCAGCAGCACGGTCAGCACGCCGAAGCGCTCGTGCACCAGCATCAGCAGGGCGCTCTGGAACGGACCGGCACCCAGCGAGCGCAACTGGTCGCCGCCGTCGCGCAGCCCGTTGAGCACCAGGCGGCGCGACAGCGCCGCGATCAGCGGCACGACCAGGATGCTTTGCGCAATCACCATCGCCGTCGGCGTGAACAGGATGCCCAGCTCGCCGAGCGGTCCCGAGCGCGACAGCAGCAGGTAGACCAGCAGCCCCACGACCACCGACGGCAGCGAGAGCAGCGAATTGACGAGCCAGATCGCCACGCCATGACCGGGGAACCTCGCCACCGCCAACCACGCGCCGAGGCACAGACCGATGCCGGCGCCGAACGCGCACGCCGTGGTGCTGACGCGCAGCGACAGGCCGACGATCCGCCACAACTCGGGGTCGGCGCGTGAAATGAGCTGCGCAGCCAGCAGCACGCTGTCGGTGATCGAATTCATCGGTGAGCCGACGGCGGCGCAGCAGTGCCGTCGGCGTGCGGAGTCCGGTTGGATTCTCGACGCCGCCGTCGCGCCTGGCGAT
>DATIFD010000073.1:0-5156 GCA_035455385.1 Burkholderiaceae bacterium | reverse complement strand
CCTGGCGCGCAACGACATCGGCCGCATCGCCAAGATCGGCAGCGTCAAGGTGACCGAGGCCTTCGTCGTGGAGCGCTACTCGCACGTTATGCACATCGTCAGCAACGTCGAGGGACTGCTTCTCGACGGCATGACCAACATGGACGTGCTGCGCGCCACCTTCCCGGCCGGCACGCTGACCGGCGCGCCGAAGATCCGCGCGATGGAGATCGTCGACGAGCTCGAGCCGGTCAAGCGGGGCATCTACGGCGGCGCCTGCGGCTACCTGAGCTACGCCGGCGACATGGACGTCGCGATCGCCATCCGCACCGGCATCGTGCAGAACCAGACGCTGTACGTGCAGGCCGCCGCCGGCGTGGTGGCCGACTCGGTGCCCGAAATGGAGTGGCGCGAGACCGAGGCCAAGGCGCGGGCGCTGATCCGCGCCGCCGAGCTGGTCGAGGAGGGCTTTTGAATGAAGCCCCCCAACTTCATCGGATCCAGCGAGCTTGGCCGTTCGTATATCGAATCTCCGCGCGCTCTGGCAAGATTGCCCGCCGCGGCCCGCATTTCTGGAGGTCGGCATGAAGAGACTGCTGTTGGCACTGAGCTTGGCCCTGTCGGGCGGGGCTTCGGCATGGGCCGCGCTCGACGTCGGCGAGCGCGCACCGAACTTCAGCATCCCGGCAGCGATCGGCGGCCAGGTGTTCACCTTCTCGCTGCAGGACTCGCTGGCCAAGGGGCCGGTGGTGCTGTACTTCTTCCCGCTGGCGTTCTCGGAGGGCTGCTCGCTCGAAGCACACCAGTTTGCCGAGGCGATCTCGCAGTACCAGGCGCTCGGGGCCAGCGTGGTGGGGGTGTCGACCGACGACATCGGCACGCTGTCGAAGTTCTCGACGCAGGCCTGCCAGAGCAAGTTCCCGGTGGCCTCCGACGAGTCGAAGAAGGTCGTCAACTCGTACGACGCGGTGTGGAAGTCGCGCCCGGAGTGGGCGAACCGCATCTCCTACGTGATCGCGCCAGACGGGTCGGTGGTCTACAACTACATCAACCTCAATCCCGAGCGCCACGTCGAGAAGACGCTGCGCGCATTGAAGGACTGGGCCGCAGCCAAGCCGCGCTAGCCGCCCGGGCGCTCGCCGCCGGCGAGTCGCGGTTGGGCAACGCCGCCCCGGCGGCCGGCCGTCGGTCGGTGACGGCCGCGCGGGAGGGTGCGCGATGCTGCTGATGATCGACAACTACGACTCGTTCACCTACAACCTGGTGCAGTACTTCGGTGAGCTGGGCGAGTCGGTGCGGGTGTTCCGCAACGACGAGATCGACGTCGCCGGCATCGTCGCGCTCGGGCCCGATCGCCTGGTGCTGTCGCCCGGGCCGTGCACGCCGGCCGAGGCCGGCGTGTGCGTGCCGGCGATCCAGGCGCTGAAGGGTCGCCTGCCGATCCTGGGCGTGTGCCTCGGGCACCAGGCCATCGGCGCGGCGCTCGGCGGACGGATCGTGCGCGCCCAGCGCCTGATGCACGGCAAGGCCAGCACGATCACCACCGACGGCCGCGGTCTCTTCGCCGGGCTGCCGCAGCAGTTCAGCGTGATCCGCTACCACTCGCTGGCGATCGAGCGCGACACGTGCCCGGCCGAGCTCGAGGTGACCGCCACCTCGGAGGACGGCGAGATCATGGGCGTGCGGCACCGACAGGCGCTGCTCGAGGGCGTGCAGTTCCATCCCGAGTCGATCCTGTCGGAGCACGGGCATGCGATGCTGCGCAACTTCCTGGCGATGGAGGTTCACTGAATGGCCACGGCAAACCCGATCGACCTGCGCAGCGACACCGTGACCCGGCCGACGCCCGCGATGCGCGACGCGATGATGGCCGCGCGGCTGGGCGACGACGTGTTCGGCGACGATCCGAGCGTCAACGCGCTGCAGGAGCGCATCGCCGCGATGCTCGGCAAGGAGGCGGCGCTGTTCATGCCCTCGGGCACCCAGAGCAACCTGTCGGCGCTGATGAGCCACTGCCAGCGCGGCGACGAGTACCTGGTGGGTCAGGGCGCGCACACCTACCGCTACGAGGCCGGCGGCGGCGCGGTGCTCGGCAGCGTGCAGCCGCAACCGATCACCAACCAGGCCGACGGTTCGCTCGCGCTGGCCGACATCGAGGCGGCCATCAAGCCCGACGACGCCCACTTCGCGCGCACGCGGCTGCTGTGCCTGGAGAACACCTTCGGCGGCAGCGTGCTCGACCTGGACTACCTGCGTCAGGCCACCGACCTGGCGCGCCGTCACGGGCTGGCCACGCATCTGGACGGCGCGCGGCTGTTCAACGCCGCGGTGGCGCTGGCGCAGCCGCGGCGCGCCGATCCGCGCGCGATTGCGCGCGAAATGGCGGGGCTGTTCGACAGCGTGTCGGTCTGCTTCAGCAAGGGGCTCGGCGCGCCGGTCGGCTCGGCGCTGGTCGGCAGCCGCGAGCTCGTTGCCCGCGCGCACCGCGCGCGCAAGATGCTCGGCGGCGGCATGCGGCAGGCCGGCGTGCTGGCCGCGGCGGCGCTGCACGCGCTCGACCACCACATCGACCGCCTCGCCGACGACCACGCCAACGCGCAGCGGCTGGCCGACGGCCTGAAAGGGCTCGACGCGGTGGTCAGCGCGCCGGCGCAGACCAACATGGTGTTCGTCGAGCTGGCGCCGGGCCGCGGCTCGCGCACCGACACGGTGACCAGGCTGCGCGAGCGCGGCCTGTTGTGCACCGGCATCTACAAGCTGCGGCTGGTGACGCACCTGGACGTGTCGCGCGCCGACGTCGCCCGCGCGGTGAGCATCCTGCGCGAGACGCTTTGAGAACGAACGAGGACCCACGATGACCATCACCAACACCGAGGCGCTGACGCGCGTCATCGAGCACCGCGAGATCTTCCACGACGAGATGCTCGCGCTGATGCGACGCATCATGAGCGGCGAGATGTCGCCGCTGATGATCGCCGCGATCACGATCGGCCTGCGCGTCAAGAAGGAGACCATCGGCGAGATCGCCGCGGCCGCGACCGTCATGCGCGAGTTTGCGCTGCACGTCGACATGCCCGACAAGTCGCGGCTGGTCGACATCGTCGGCACCGGCGGCGACGGCTCGCACAGCTTCAACATCTCGACGGCGGCCACCTTCGTCGCCGCCGCGGCCGGCGCGCGCGTGGCCAAGCACGGCGGGCGCAGCGTGTCGAGCACCTCCGGCAGCGCCGACGTGCTGGAGGCGCTGGGCGCCTACATCGGGCTGAAGCCGGACCAGGTGTCGGCCTGCCTGGCCGAGACCGGCATCGGCTTCATGTTCGCGCCCAACCACCATGCGTCGATGAAGCACGCAGCGCCGGTGCGCAAGGAACTCGGCGTGCGCACGATCTTCAACATCCTGGGGCCGCTGACCAACCCGGCCGGCGCACCCAACCAGCTGCTCGGCGTGTTCCACCCCGACCTGGTCGGCATCCAGGTGCGCGTGCTGCAGCGGCTGGGTTCCGAGCACGTGATGGTGGTCTACGGCATGAACGGCATGGACGAGATCTCGCTGTCGGGCGAGACGATGGTCGGCGAGTTGAAGAACGGCGAGGTGCGCGAATACATGGTGCATCCGAGCGACTTCGGCCTGCCGGTGTACGACTCGCGCGTGCTCAAGGTGGCCAACACGACCGAGTCGGTGCAGTGCATCCAGCGCGCGCTGGCCAACGAGGACGGCCCGGTGCGCGACGTGGTGCTGCTCAATGCCGGGGCCGCGCTGTACTGCGCCGGCGCGGCCGGCTCGGTGGCCGAGGGCGTGCGCCAGGCCCGCGAGGCCATCGCCTCGGGTGCGGCGGCGGCCAAGCTCGAGCAGTTCGTCAGGGTGACGCAGCGCTTCAAGCCCGCTGCATGAGCGCCGCACGGCCGTCCGAAGGCGCGAATTCCCGCTCGGACGGAAGTCGCGCAGCGCCAAGGGAGCGCCGATGAGCGACATCCTGCAGCGCATCGTCGCGGTCAAGCGCGAGGAGGTCGCGCGCGCCAAGACTGCACGCGACCTCGCGTCGGTGCGCGCCGCGGCGCGCGGGCGCGGCGACGTGCGCGGGTTCGAGCAGGCGATGCGAGCCCGAGTCGCGCAGGGCCGCGCGGCGGTGATCGCCGAGATCAAGAAGGCCAGCCCGAGCAAGGGCGTGCT
Source organism: Burkholderiaceae bacterium (assembly GCA_035455385.1). Classification (GTDB taxonomy): domain Bacteria; phylum Pseudomonadota; class Gammaproteobacteria; order Burkholderiales; family Burkholderiaceae_C; genus JAEUPI01. Next base: position 1,006 of record DATIFD010000073.1, on the reverse strand, counting down.
GCGCGAGCAGTTCGAGCCGGCCGAGATCGCGGCCAGCTACGCGCGGCACGGCGCGGCCTGCCTCAGCGTGCTGACCGACGAGCGCTTCTTCCAGGGCTCGGCGGCCTACCTGGGGCAGGCGCGATCGGCCTGCGACCTGCCTGCGCTGCGCAAGGACTTCATCGTCGACGAGTACCAGGTCCACGAGTCGCGCGCGATCGGCGCGGACTGCATCCTGCTGATCGCCGCCTGCCTCGACGACGCGCAGATGGCCGAGTTCGAGGCCTGCGCGCACGAGCTGGGCATGTCGGTGCTGGTCGAGGTGCACGATGCCACCGAGCTGGAACGGGCGCTGAAGCTCGAGACGCCGTTGGTGGGCGTCAACAACCGCAACCTGCGGACCTTCGAGGTGTCGCTGCAGACGACGCTGTCGCTGATGCCGCAGCTGCCGGCCGACCGTCTGCTGGTGACCGAGTCGGGCATCGTCGGCGCGGCCGACGTGCAGCGCCTGCGCGACGCGGGTGTCCACGCCTTCCTGGTCGGCGAGGCGTTCATGCGAGCGCCCGACCCCGGTCTCGCGCTGGCCCAGCTCTTCGCCTGACCGCGCACCGACTTGCGACCCGGATAGGTGGTTCGCGACTTGGTTGGTGTGCAAGCGCTTCCATACAGTCCAGGCGCTGCACGAGGTGGGGCGAGCTGCCAGCCAGCCGGCTGCGCGCCCGGCCGCAGTGAGAGTCCGGGCCGGCAGGGCTTCAGGGCCAGCAGCCGAAGCCCCGGCAGGCCGGGGCCAATCACAGTGCCCGGGCCGCGGGCCGACAACACCTCCCGTGCTAAACTCTGCGGTTCGCTGCGGAGGGGTGCCCGAGTGGCTAAAGGGGGCAGACTGTAAATCTGTTGGCTTACGCCTACGCTGGTTCGAATCCAGCCCCCTCCACCAAAAGCTGTTCTGGAGCCCGGTTTATGGCTTCGGGTGCATGGCTTCTGGCCGGTTGTGCGGGTGTAGCTCAGCTGGTAGAGCACTTGCCTT
>DATIFD010000072.1:0-2587 GCA_035455385.1 Burkholderiaceae bacterium | reverse complement strand
CGCCGCGCGCGCAGCGACTGGTGGGCGATCGCGGTCAGCAACAGCAGCGTCGCGCCGACCACGACGGCGAACACGCCGAGGTCGAACAACGCCGCGCTGGGCAGGTGCACGTCGCCGACCAGCGGCCAGTTCACGTGCGCCGTGTGCGTGGTGAGGAACGGATAGCCCAGCGCGATCGCGCCGAGCCCGGTGACCAGCGCCACCAGCAGGCCGAACGCGATCCAGCGCGGCGGCTGCAGGCGCATGCGGTCCTCGACCCAGCGCGTGCCGCCGACCATGTACTGCGCGATGAACGCGATCGCCACCACCAGGCCGGCGACGAAGCCGCCGCCGGGCTCGTTGTGGCCGCGCAGGAAGAGATGAAACGCGAACAGCGCCGCCAGCGGCAGCAGCAGCCGCACCAGCACCGCCGGCACCTCGAGGTAGCGCTGCGGCGTGGTGCCGTCGCTGCGCGTGACCAGGTCGGTCTCGGCGTCCTCGGGCACGGCCTGCTGCTGCGCCGGGCGGTCGATCGCCTCCAACGGCGGCCGGAAGCGCCGCAGCAGCGCGTACACCGTGAGGCCGACGATGCCGAGCACCGTGATCTCGCCCAGCGTGTCGAAGGCCCGAAAGTCCACCAGCATCACGTTGACGACGTTGGTGCCGCCGCCCAGCGGCAGCGCGTTCTCGAGGAAGTACGGCGAGATCGACAGCGGCGCCCGCCGCGTCAGCAGCGCGAACGACAGCGCCGACAGCGCGGCACCGATCAGCAGCGCGATCACCAGGTCGCGACGCCGCCGCCACCAGCCGCGCGAGACGGTACGCGGGTCGTCCGCCTCCACGCGCTTGGGCATCCAGCGCAGCCCGAGCAGGAACAGCACCATCGTGACGACCTCGACCGTCAGCTGCGTCAGCGCGAGGTCGGGCGCCGAGAACCAGGCGAAGCTGATGCACAGCGCGAGGCCGACCACGCCCAGCATCGTCAGCGCCGCCAGGCGGTGAAACTTGGCCTGCCAGGCCGCACCGATCGCGCAGGCACCGCCCACCAGCCACAACAGCACGAACTCGGGCGCCACCGGTACCCGCGGGCGATCGCCCCACGTCAGCGGCACGATCAGCGCCGAGCTCAAACCGGTGAGGCCGGCGATCGCCACCATCCAAAGCAGTTGCGGCTGCAGCCGCCGCGTGCCGAGCGCGCGCAGCGCGCGGCGCGCCAGCGCGGTCACGATGGCGAGCAGCGTCTCGAAGAGGCGACGGCCGTCGAGCGCCTGCAGGCCCGGTGCACCGCGGCGGTTGCGCTGCTTGAACGCCGCCGCGAACCGCAGGTATGCGAGCAGCCCGCCGGCGGTGGCGATGCCGCTCATCAGCAGCGGCGCATTCAGGCCGTGCCAGATCGCGAGGCTGTACTCGGGCAGCGAGCCGCCCACCACCGGCTGCGCCGCGGTGGCGAGCAACGGCCCGATCGACCACGCCGGCAGCGTGCCGACCACGACGCAGGCGAGCACCAGCAGCTCGATCGGCACGCGCATCCAGTGCACCGGCTCGTGCGGCTCGCGCGGGCAGTCCGGCGCAGCGCCGAAGAACACGTCGTGGCCGAAGCGCAGCGAGTAGACGACGGCGAACACGCCGGCCAGCGTGGCCGCGGCGGGCAGCCCGTATTCGACGGCCGGGCTCGCGCTGACGAACACCGTCTCGGCGAAGAACATCTCCTTGGACAGGAAGCCGTTGAGCAGCGGCACGCCGGCCATCGCGGCGCAGGCGACGATGGCCAGCGTGCCGGTGATCGGCATCGACCGGTAGAGCCCGTCGAGGCGCCGCATGTCGCGCGTGCCGGTCTCGTGGTCGATGATGCCCACCGACATGAACAGCGACGCCTTGAACGTCGCGTGGTTGATCATGTGGAACACCGCGGCCACGGCAGCGAGCGGGCTGTTCAGGCCGAGCAGCAGCGTGATCAGGCCGAGGTGGCTGATCGTCGAATACGCGAGCAGCGCCTTCAGGTCGTTCTGGAACATCGCCGCATAGGCGCCGAGCAGCAGCGTCGCGAGCCCGGCGCCGCCGACGATCCAGAACCAGGCGTCGGTGCCCGACAGCACCGGCCACAGGCGGGCGAGCAGGAACACCCCGGCCTTGACCATCGTGGCCGAGTGCAGGTACGCCGACACCGGCGTCGGCGCGGCCATCGCGTGCGGCAGCCAGAAGTGGAACGGGAACTGCGCGCTCTTGGTCAGCGCGCCGAGCAGCAGCAGGGTCAGCGCCATGGGGTACAGCGCGTGCTGGCGCACGCGGTCGCCGGCGGCGAGCACCGCGTCGAGCTCGAGGCTGCCGACGATGTGGCCGAGCAGCAGCACGCCGGCCAGCAGCGCCAATCCGCCGGTGGCGGTGACGGTGAACGCCATGCGCGCGCCGCGGCGCGCGTCCTTGCGGTGCGTCCAGTAGCCGATCAGCAGGAACGAGAAGACGCTGGTCAGCTCCCAGAACACCACCAGCTGCACCAGGTTGCCGGAGACGACGACGCCGAGCATCGCGCCCATGAAGCCCAGCAGCAGCGAGTAGAAGCGCGCCGCCGGGTCCTCGGGCGACAGGTAGTAGCGCGCATAGACGATCA